>NZ_JBRBUA010000028.1:0-111808 GCF_052826345.1 Brevirhabdus sp.
CGACCGTTTCGCCGAACTGCGCGCCCTGGCCACGCATTTGCAGGTGGACGCCGTGGCGCTGGTGCCGGGCCCGAATTTCACCCGCGCGGTGGGCCGCGCCTTTGGCAGCAACGAACGGCCCTTCGTGCTGATCGTGCCGCGCCAGGGCCCGCCCGCCGCCATCGTGCCCAACCTTGAACTTGCGTCCTGGGCGGGCGTCGGCATCGAGGGCGCGGTCTTCGACTGGCGCGATCAGGATGGATATCAGCCCGCCTTCGAGGCGCTGGCGCGCCAGCTGCCGCTCGGTAGTGTCGCGGTCGAAGGCCAGGTGATGCGCGTCTTTGTGCATCACGCGTTCAAGGCCGCCCTGCCCCAATGCCGCATCATCGACGCCGAGGCCGCGATTTCGGGTCTGCGCGTGATCAAGACGCCGGGCGATCTGGCCGCGATGCAGGCCGCCATCGACATTTCCGAACGCGCGCTGGCCCGCGTGCTGGATGGCGTGCGCGCAGGCCAAAGCGAAAAGGCCGTGGAACAGGCCCTCGTGCAGGCCCTTTTCGCCGAAGGTGCCGACGATCTGGCCTTTCCACCCATCGTCGCCGCCGCCGCCAATTCCGCCGAGCCCCACGCCCATGCCCGCGCCGATTATGCGCTGCAGCCCGGCGATCCGCTGTTGCTGGATTTCGGCGCGCGCAAGGACGGCTTTGCCGCCGACATCACCCGCACGGTTTTCGTGGGCCACGCCACCGACGAGGGGCGCGCCGTCTACGACACGGTGCTGCGCGCCAATCTGGCCGGGCACGCGGTGACCCGCGCGGGCGTCACCGCGCATCAGATCGACGACGCGGTGACGGCGGTGCTGGAGGCCTCGGCCCATGCCGACCGCATCCGCACCAAGACCGGCCACGGGCTGGGCCGCGACGTGCATGAGGCCCCCTACATCATGCGCGGCAACCATGTGCCGCTGGCCGCGGGCACGGTATTCACCAACGAGCCGGGATTGTACCAGGTCGGCGCCTTTGGCGTGCGGATCGAAGACGACATCCTGGTCACAGACACGGGCTGTCGCAGCCTGACGCAATTTCCCAAGGAGCTGACAGTGGTAGGCAGTACATGCTGAAATACGTACTTTCCCGGCTGGCGACCTTTCTGCCGACCTTTTTCGGGGTCACGCTGATTTCCTTCGCCTTCATCCGCGTGTTGCCGGGCGATCCGATCATCGTGATGGCGGGCGAACGCGGGCTCAGCCAGGAACGCTATGACGCGCTGGTCAAGCAGTTCGGCTTCGACCGGTCGATCCTGGTGCAATACTGGGATTACCTCAGCGGCGTCGTGCAGGGCGATCTCGGGATCTCCTTCGTGACCAAACGCCCGGTGTGGGATGAATTCTTCGCGCTGTTCCCCGCGACGCTGGAGCTGTCGATCTGCGCGATGATCTTCGCCGTGCTGCTGGGGCTGCCGGCGGGCGTGATCGCCGCCGTCAACCGCGGCAAGTTCTTCGACCGGGCGCTGATGTCGACGGCGCTGGTGGGCTATTCGATGCCGATCTTCTGGTGGGCGCTGCTGCTGATCATCGTGTTCTCGGGCAACCTGGGCTGGACCCCGGTATCGGGGCGGATCGACCTGATCTATTACTTCCCCAACCCGACCGGATTCATGCTGTGGGATGCGCTCGTCTCGGGGCAGAGCGGCGCGTTCATATCGGCGGTGCGCCACCTCATCCTGCCCACCATCGTGCTGGGCACCATCCCGCTGGCCGTGATCGCGCGCCAGACGCGTTCCGCCATGCTGGAGGTGCTGGGCGAGGATTACATCCGCACCGCCCGCGCCAAGGGCCTGCCGCCGGGGCGCATCAACGGGCTGCACGCGCTGCGCAACGCGCTGATCCCGGTGATCACGGTGATCGGCCTGTCGGTGGGCACGCTGCTGGCGGGCGCCATCCTGACAGAGACGATCTTTTCCTGGCCGGGCATCGGCAAATGGATGGTCGATTCAATCTTTCGCAGGGATTATCCGGTGGTTCAGGGCGGGCTGCTGTTGATCGCGGTCATGGTGATGATCGTCAATCTGACCGTTGATGTGCTCTACGGCCTCATCAACCCGAAAATCAGGAAACGCTGATGGATCAGTCTCTTAGCGACGAAGTCGAGCTTCAGGTACAGGAACGTCCCGGCCGCCTGCGCGAATTCTGGTTCTATTTCCGCGAAAACCGCGGCGCGGTCTTCGGGCTGTGGATCTTTGCGGCCTTTGTCTTTGTCGCGCTGTTCGCGCCGCTGATCGCGCCCTATGACCCGACAGTGCAGTTCCGCGCCGCCACGCTGCAACCGCCGGTCTGGCAGGCGGGCGGCAGCTGGGACCACATCCTGGGCACCGACCCGCTGGGCCGGGACATGCTGTCGCGGCTGCTGAACGGGGCGCGCTATTCGTTCTACGTGGGCATCGTGGTGGTCGCGGTCGCGGCCTCGGGGGGCATCCTGCTGGGGCTGCTGGCGGGGTTTTCGCCGAAATGGGTCGACACGATCATCATGCGGCTGATGGACGTGATCCTGGCCTTCCCCTCGCTGCTGCTGGCGCTGGTGCTGGTGGCGATCCTGGGCCCGTCGCTGACCAATGCGATGATCGCCATCGCCATCGTGCTGCAACCCCATTACGTGCGCCTGACCCGCGCCAGCGTGCTGGGCGAGATGAACAAGGATTACGTCACCTCCGCGCGCGTGGCGGGCGCGGGCCTGTGGCGCTTGATGTTCGTGACCGTCCTGCCCAACTGTCTGGCACCGATCATCGTGCAGGGGGCGCTGTCGTTTTCGACCGCCATCCTGGATGCCGCCGCGCTGGGGTTTCTGGGCATGGGCGCGCAGCCGCCGACGCCCGAATGGGGCACCATGCTGGCCGAGGCGCGCGAATTCATCCTGCGCGCCTGGTGGGTGGTCACCCTGCCCGGTCTGGCCATCCTGGTCACGGTGCTCGCGATCAACCTGATGGGCGACGGGCTGCGCGACGCCTTCGATCCGAAACTGAAGCGGAGCTGACATGAGCCTTCTGACCATCCGCAACCTTTCCGTCGATTTCGCCACCACGGGCGGCAAGTTCCGCGCCGTCGATCAGGTGGATCTGGATGTCGACGCCGGCGACGTGCACGCCATCGTGGGCGAATCCGGTTCGGGCAAATCGGTGTCGATGCTGGCGATGATGGGGCTGTTGCCCTGGACGGCCACCGTGACCGCCGATGAGATGACATTCGACGGGCACGACCTGTTGACCATGTCGCCCCGCGCGCGGCGCAAGATCGTGGGCAACGACCTGGCGATGATCTTTCAGGAACCGATGTCGTCGCTGAACCCCTGCTTTACCGTGGGATTCCAGGTCAAGGAGGCGCTGCGCATCCATCTGGGCATGGGCCGCAAGGAGCGCGACGCCCGCGCCGAGGAGCTGTTCGAGCAGGTCGGCATCGCCGCCCCGCGCAAACGGCTGAACGCCTTTCCGCATCAGCTGTCGGGGGGCATGAACCAGCGCGTGATGATCGCCATCGCCATCGCCTGCCGCCCCAAGCTGTTGATCGCGGATGAGCCGACGACCGCGCTCGATGTGACGATCCAGGCGCAGATCCTCGATCTGCTGCTGGAGCTGCGGCGCGACACCGGCATGGGGCTGATCCTGATCACCCATGACATGGGCGTGGTGGCCGAAACCGCGCGCCGCGTCGGCGTGCATTACGCAGGCCAGAAGGTCGAGGAACAGCCGGTGGAGAGCCTGTTTTCAAGCCCCCACCACCCCTATACCGCCGCCCTTCTGGCCGCCCTGCCCGAACGCGCGACCGACCGCCGCCTGCCCGCGATTCCGGGCGTGGTGCCGGGCCAGTTCGACCGTCCGGCCGGGTGCCTGTTTTCGCCGCGCTGCAAGTTCGCCGACGACAAATGCCGCCGCGTGCCGCCGCCGCCGCTGGGCCCGGATCTGGGCCATGCACGGTGCCACTATCCCCTCAACACCGACGAAAGGCTGGCCTCATGAGCGCCGACGCCGCCTCCCCCGATGCCCCCGCAGCCCCCGGTCCCGCGACCGATGCGCGCCCCGAGGCGCCCGTCGCCGTCGCCCGAGGTCTGACGCGTCATTACCGGATCAAGGAGGGCCTGCTGTCGGCCCCCCAGACCGTGCGCGCCCTGTCGGATCTGGATTTCACCCTGCGCCCCGGCAAGACCCTGGCCGTCGTGGGCGAATCGGGATGCGGGAAATCAACGCTGGCGCGACTGGTCACGATGATCGAGCCGCCGACCCGCGGTGCGCTGGAACTGGGCGGCAAGCCCGCCACCCCCGACCAGTGGACGGAGCTGCGCGGCGCGGTGCAGATCGTGTTCCAGGACCCCTACGGCTCGCTCAACCCGCGCCAGCACATCGGCACGATCCTGGCCGAACCGCTCAAGATCAACCGCCCCGAACTGAGCCGCGCCGAACGTGACGAGAAGGCACGCGAGATGCTCAAGCTGGTCGGCCTGCGCCCCGAGCATTTCGACCGCTACCCGCATATGTTTTCCGGCGGCCAGCGCCAGCGCATCGCCATCGGCCGCGCGCTCATGATGAACCCGGCCGTTCTGGTGCTGGATGAGCCGGTCTCTGCGCTTGATGTGTCGATCCAGAGCTCGATTCTGAACCTGCTGCTGGATCTGCAGGAAAAATTCGACCTGGCCTATCTGTTCATCAGCCACGACCTGTCCGTGGTGCGCCATGTGGCCGACGACATCATCGTGATGTACCTGGGCCGCGCCGTGGAAACCGGCAGCAAGCAGGACGTCTTTGCCGCGCCCAAACATCCCTATACCAAGGCCCTGCTGTCGGCGACGCCGCGCGCCGACCCCAGCGGACGGCGCGACCGCATCAAGCTGGAGGGCGAGCTGCCCTCGCCGCTCGACGATCTGCCGGGCTGCCCCTTCGCGCCGCGCTGCTGGAAGGCACAGCCCACCTGCCTGGAAAAACGCCCCGAGCTGATGGGCGAGGCGCATAAGGCCGCCTGTTACTTCCCTGAATAGGGCGGCCCCCCGCGGGAAATCGATGCGCCGCTGGCTGCTGCCGCTGCTGGGCGCGGCGGTCTCGCTTGTGCTCCTCTTCACGCTTTACCGCGGCCTTGATCTGCCGCGGTTCCTGTCGGCGCTGCGGCAGGCGGACCTGCTATGGATCGCGATGCTTGCGCTGTTCATCCTGCTGGAACAGGGAATGAACGGCTGGAAATGGCGGCAGATTCTGCATGACGTGAAGCCGGTGCGCAGCCTGCGCCTGACCGGCGCGATGTTGGCGGGCTATGGCGCCAACGTGCTGGTGCCGCTGGGCATCAGCCCGCTGGTCCGGTCGTGGCTGATCGCTCGGACCGAGGGGCTGGCAATGAGCACGGTGCTGACCACGACCGTGATCGCGCGTTTCGTCGACGGGGCGGTCTTCGCGCTGTTTGCGGGGCTGGTCGCGCTGTCGGGGCAGGTGCCGCACGTCGCGGGCGAGCTGGAACTAGGGCTCGGTCTCGCGGGGGCGCTGAACCTGCTGCTTTTCGGCGGGTTGCTTTGGGGCATCTTTCGGTTCCGCACGGTTTTCGGAAAGGGCGCCACGCGGCCCGGGCGTGGTTTCGACCGCGTGGCGGGGTGGCTGCGCACCGATGGCCCAGCTTTACGCAGCGCGCTCTGCGAGGGTGCCGTCTGGCCCGCGGCGCGCCATCGCAGGGCCTTTGTGCTGCTTGGCGCGCTGGGAGCCAAGCTGATTGCCGCCACGCATTATTTCTGGGCCGGTCTGGCCGTGGGTGTGGTGCTGGCGCCGTTCGACTATCTGTTCCTGATGGTCTTTGCGGGCTTTGCGCTGGTGCTGTCGCGCTTTATCCGGGTGCCGGGCGGTTTCGTGATCGGTTCGGCCTTTGCTTTCAATCTTCTGGGCGTGCCCGAGGAACAAGCGCTCTTGATGATTCTCTTCAATTATATACTCTCGATTCTGGTTGTCGTGGGCGGTGGGCTTTTCGTTCTGGGACGATCGGGTATCGACATCAGGAAGATGCGCGCAGAGGCTCGTTAGAGGCCCCGACCAAGCCGCCGCGCGACATGATCGGCAGGAAATTTCGCATGGCCTATGACAAGGGGCTGTCCTTACGTATCGCCGACACGCTGGAGGATCTGACAGACGCCACCCCCCAGCAGATGATGGGTGCGATGGTCTATATGGTCGGCGGGCATATGTGCTGCGGAGTATCAGGCGATTGCCTGATGGTGCGCGTCGGGGCCGATGGCCAGCAGGATGCGCTTTCCTACCCCCACACGCGGCCGCTGGATCTGGGCGGGCGCAGCCCCAAGGGGTTCATACTGGTCGAACCCGAAGGCTGTGCCGGGGAAGACGACCTGCTGGCATGGCTACGGCTGGGCCTGGACCATGTCGCGACGCTGCCGCCGAAATAGGATCAACCCAGGCTGGCCAGCAGCGCCCGGGACGCCTGCCCGGTAACCGGCAGGCCGCGCGACTGCTGATAGGCGCTGATCGCCGCCTGGCTTTTCGAGCCCAGCACGCCATCGGTGCCGCCGGTATCGAACCCGGCCTGCGTCAGCCGCGCCTGAAGCCGCTTTCGGTCGGCCAGCGTCATGCCCTGCGCGTCGGGCGGAAAGGCGGCGCGTAGCGGCGGGCGGCCCTTCAACCTGTCCGACAGGTGGCCAATTCCGATCACATAGCTTTCGGCATTGTTATAGCGCGAGATCACCGTGAAGTTGCGGAACACCATGAACGCAGGCCCCGGCAGGCCCGAGGGCACGAGGATCGACGCCGCGCCATGATCGGGCACGGTCCCGCCATCCACCGCGCGCACGCCTTTCGCCGACCAGCTGGCGACGGGGCGTTTCACCTTGCGGCCCGTCTGAGTCAGATCGAAGCCCTGCGGCAGGCGCACCTCCACCCCCCAGGGCTGCCCGCGCCGCCAGCCCGCGCGCGCCAGGTAGGACGCGGTCGAGGCGAGCGCGTCGGTCGGATCCTCCGACCAGATGTCGCGTCGGCCGTCGCCGCGAAAATCGACGGCGTAGGCTTCATACGACGTAGGGATGAACTGCGTGTGGCCCATCGCGCCCGCCCAGCTGCCGGTCATCCGGTCGGGGGTGATGTCGCCATTTTGCAGGATACGCAGGGCCGCCAGCAACTGCTTTTCGAAAAACGCACCACGCCGCCCGTCAAACGCCAGCGTCGACAGGGCCGAGATCACCGGCACGTTGCCGCGCCGGGCGCCATAGCGGCTTTCCAGGCCCCAGATCGCAGTGACGACGGCCTTGTCGACGCCGAATTTCGCCTCGACCGCCGACAGGGTGGCGGCATGGCGCGACAGCATCGCCCGCCCGGTGGCGATACGCTCATCAGAGGCGGCGATCGCCAGGTAATCCTCCAGCGAGCGGGTAAATTCCGTCTGATTGCGGTCGCGCTCCACCACATCGGGCAGGTAACCCGCGTCGCGAAACGCCCGCTCGATCACTTGGGCGGAGATGCCCTTTGCCGCCGCCCTGCCCCGGAATTTCGCCACCCAGGCGGAATACGCCGCGTTGGGCACCGCGCGCATCCGCTCCTCGACGAAGGGCGCGGCCGGGCTGCGTGAGAAGGCCTCGGCACGGAACCCGCCGCGCGATCTGCCGCAACCCGTCAGCCCCGCCGCCAGAAATGAAAAGGTGAATATCCGCCGATCCAAGCGCATCTGCCCTGCCCCACTCATTGCCTGCCCGTGCCCTGTATCGGGCGTTATATCGGGCGTTGTCGCCCACAGTGCCGCGCCACATGCGCGCAGGCAAGAACTGGTTTTCATCCGCTGCCCCGATCATGCGGGTTTCCGCCTGAGCTGCCCCAAACTGAACTGCCCGAAGGTTTCGCACGCGAAACCCCCTGCCCCCGGCGCGACCTCAGCGCTCGAGCAGCTGGCGCAGCTGGTCCATCAGGCCCTCGACCTCGGCGTCGGTCATTTCCGCGCCCTCCAGCCGGATCGCATGGCCGCGCGCGTCGCGCTCATGCCGCAGCGTGAGCCCGCCCGGCAGATCGACCACCGCGCCCCCGCCCTGCCGCGCCGCGCTGCGCGGGCGGCCGCCACGTTCGGCCACGCGGGGCACCGCGTCGGCGCGACGCAGGATCGGCTCCATCACCTTCCACTCGGCTTCGGCATCCTCGGGGCGCGCATCGGCCAGCGCACGGCGCAGATCCTCGGTCAGCCCCGCGCGCAATGCCCCCGCCAGGCGCAGCCCGGCGCGTTCGCTCAGCGCCTGCGGAAAGGCCAGCAAATCGCCCAGCTGCGCATGCACCGACGCAAAGGAGCGCAGCTTTGAGCGCTTAGCCTTGGACCCCGCGGCAAACAGCGTGTCGATCGCCTCCTCCACCGAAGCGAAGGCACCCTGTTCCGCAGCCAGCACCGCGATGCGCCCGCGCTCGAACTGGCTCAGGCCGGAACGGATCTCGTTTTCCTCGACCATCGCGGCAATGGCGCGCGGTACGCTGCCGGGGTCGCGGATCAGCGCGCGGATCGTGGCGAAATCGGCGCGGCCGGTGATCGAGTGCAAGGCGCGCACCGCCGCCAGCCGCCGATATCCCGACAGCAGCCCGAACCGCGCCCCGTCGGAGGTCGGGTCGGGCAGGGCGAACACCTCGATCGGCATCCGCAGACCACTGGACAGGATGGAGGTCTTGAGTTCCTCCATCTCTTCGGGATTGAGCGTCATGCGATCGCGCGACAGCTCATCCGCATGGATCGCCGCCAGCGGGATCTCGGTGACCAGCAGGCCGCGTTCTTCCGCCGTGCGCAGCCGCTCGGCGTCGTGGCCGTCGCGGGCGGCGCGGGCGCGCTCCTCGACCGAACCGGCGGGCCCCAGCGCCGCGGATTCCCCCGCGACCGATGCAATGGGCATCCGCACCCCCAGGGGATCGCGCAGAGTTTCGCGCGCGAAACCTTCCTCGATGTCGCGCAGCGCCTCGGCGCTCGGGGCCTCAAGCTGTCTGCGTTTCGCCATTTTCATCGTCCTTCTGCTGCATCGCCAGATCGCGCCACCAGGCACCGATCAGGATTTCCTTCACCTCCGCATAGGTGCGGTCGAAGGCTTCCCGGCCGCGCGAATAGGTCTCGCGGTTGAAATCGCGGTAATCGGCTTCGTAGATGCCGTTCACCTGTTCGCCCGCCTGCCCGACGAGCGCGGTGAAATCCTGCCGGTAGGTGGTCATGAAATCCCCGAAATAGGCCTGGATGACGTTGGCGAGGTTGGTCTGCTGATTGGCGTCGAACCGGGTGATGATGGCGCGCACCACATCCCATTCGAACTTGACCTCGGGCAAACCCTGCCTGCGGCGGGTCGCGTTCTCGCCCTCCTCGATCGAGGCGAAGGTGGAATAGAGCATGTCGAAAAACCGCCCCGTCGAGTCGAATTCCAGGAACGACGCGCCCAGCGGCACCAACAGGATATCGGCCGCCGCCAGCGCGTTGATCGTCAGATACCCCAGGGCAGGGGGCGTATCGAGCAGGATGATGTCGTAATCGTCAAGCGGCCCTTCGGTGGTCAGGAAATTGGTCAGCGCATCCCACAGCGGCCAGCCGCGCAGCCCCATACGCCAGACCGGCACCTGAAACTCGGCCCAGTAAAGGTTCAGCTGCGCACCGATCAGGTCGATATTGGGCCAATGGGTTTTCTGGATCACGTCCGCGGCGGAAATCCCGAGCGATTCGGTGAGGGTCTCGTCAAGGGGCAGGGGGCCTTCGCCCCGTGCCTCGCGCACCGTGTTCTCGGCCTGAACGCAGCGGGCATAATCCTTGGCGAAAAAGGGAAAAATCGTCTTCCACTCATCTGCGACCTTGCCGCCTAGGATCGAGGTCATCGACCCCTGACTGTCCAGGTCGATCACCAACACCTTATACCCGTCCAGCGCCGCCGACATCGCCAGATGCGCCGCGGTCGAGGTCTTGCCGACGCCGCCCTTGAAATTCGCCACCGCGATCACCTTCGCGGGCAGACCCTCGGGCCGGTAGGGCTTGTATTCCTTGCTGGACACCCCTTCCTGGGCGAAGTGCTCGCGCAGCATCAGCACCTCCTCGAAGCTGAACCACTTCGATCCGCCTTCGCCGATGCCCTGCGGCAGGTCGGGGACCTGCTTGAGCACACGTCGCAGATGCGCGGGGGCCACGGGAATCAGATAACGGCAGATCTCCCAGGTGGAAAACTTGCGCAGGTGCTTTTCACCATCGGGGGCGTAGCCCCGCTTGGCCAGATCGCTGCGCCCGCGTTCGGCGAAGGCCGCAGCTTTCGCGAATCGCGCGGTATCGATACTCTCCCCCAGTTTCCGTGCCGCGGCTTCGGGATCCAGGTTGAAATAGGGCGGAATCGGCGTGTCCGGCTTTTTGTTCATGTACGTGCTGCCCGTGCCATGTGAGATATTTTCCTGTGTATCGGAAGAAATATCACACATCACGCGGATAATGTGAATTGAGAATCCGCTCTGAGGTCGTTTCACCGAGTTTCGCCGCGAAACCTGCCTGAATGACCCGAAAAAAGAAACAACGGCAGCCTGTATAGCTGTAAGAATCTTTAGGATTTTTAGAATCTTTACGCAGAAATAATACTTCCGTATCAACGCGTTGAACGCGGTATGGGACCTGGATACAGGCTGAAAGGGACCCTTTTGCAGGGTCATGGGAACCCGTTTGCAGGGGCAGGGGGACCGATTCGCGGGCGCGGGGGAACCCGTCCGCAGGGGCCTGGAAAAGGGCGCCGCGCCGCGTGATTCGCCTCAAAAACCCCTCCGGAGCGTAAATCCACCGCGCGCTGATCCCGGCCTTTGCGCAACAGGGCGCGGGGGCGTGGTATAGGTACCCGTCTTCGGGAGGCGCCGCGACGGTGCAGAGGTACCCGACGCAGACTTGAAAGCGGGTCCGTAATCTGCGACCCTCGCAGCAACCCCGGCAGCAGACCGGACAAGGGCGCCGCATGAGCCGCAAGGCCCGGTCGCCGTCAGGAGAGCACAGCGTGGCCAGGCAGCAAAAAATCACCGCCGACATCCCCCAGGACAAGTTGACCGGCGCGCTCAAGCGCAGTTCGGTGCGCAAGAATGTGGCGGCGATCCATGTGTCGGGCAAGCTGACCCTGCTGCAGCGCAAGCTGTCCAATGTGCTGCTGCTGAACGCCTATGACACGCTGGTCACGCGCAACCGGCACAGCATCGACGCGCGCACGCTCTGTCTGATGATCGGCTATAACTCCAACGACATGGAGACGCTGAAACAGTCTCTGCGCAGCCTCGCGGAGACGCTTGCCGAATGGGACATGCTCGACGACAAGGGGCGGCAGGAATGGGGGGTTTCGGCGCTTTTGTCCTATGCCAAGCTCAGCGGGGGCGTATGCGAATACGCCTATTCGCCCGCGCTGGCCGAAAAGCTGCACGATCCCAAGGTTTTCGCGCTGATCAACCTGAACATCCAGCGGCGGTTCACCAGCGGCCATGCGCTGGCGCTTTACGAAAACTGCTTCCGCTTCGTGCGGACGGGCAGCACGGGGTGGTGGCCGATCGACCTGTTCCGGCGGCTGATGGGCGTCGACGGAAGCGCCTATTACGAGAGCTACAAGCATCTGAACGCCAAGATCATCAAACCCGCCGTGGCCGAGGTGAACAAGACCTCGAACATCCAGCTGACGCCCGAGGTGCGCAAGCAGGGCAGGGCGGTCAGCGAGATCCGGTTCCGGATCAAGGAAAACCCGCAGCTGGCCATGTTCGACATCGACGATCAGGAGGGCGTGCGCCAAAGCGGGACCTATACGCGGCTGGTGTCGCTGGGGGTCAGCGACCGGCTGGCGCGGCAGTGGATCGCCGAACATGGCGATGACTATGTCACCGAGAAACTGAACTACGTCGCCGCGCAAAAGGATGTGGAAAGCCCGGTCCGATATCTTTCTGCGGCTCTGAAGCAGGATTTTTCGTCCGATTCCCCGCCCGCCGCCCCGCCCGCGCCGGCGGCGCTGGCGGCAGCCGCCGCGCGCAGGCGCGCCGAGGAAGAGGCCGCGCGACCCGCGCAGGAGCGCGAGGCGCGCATCGCCGCGATCAGGCGCGCCCGCGCCGCGCGCATGGAGCGTGTGCGAGAAGTAGTCGCCACGCGCAACCCGACGCAGCGCGACGCCGACAAGCGCCTGTTCCTGTCGGGGCTCGACAACGATCTGGACCGCGAGGATTTCGCGCGGCTGGGCTGGGGATCGGCGCTCAACGCGCGGGCGATCTTTGCCTTCTGGCTGGATCTGGTCCCGGGTATCTTCGACGACCTGCCCGATGAGGCCTAGCGCGCGACCCGCGCCGCGCGGCCGGTCAGGTCTGGGGTTCCAGCTCCGCGCGGGGGCGCAGCACGGTGGAAAGCGGCAATTCGCGCAGCAACGTGGACACCAGGCAGCCGGTCGCCGCCAGCACCGCGGCGGTCACGAAAATCGGATGCAGCGCGCCGGAAAACGCATCCAGCACGGGCTGCCGGGCGGATGCGGGCAGTTGCGCCAGCGCGCGCACGTCAAGCGAGCCCAACCCGCCGGTGACGCCTTCGGGCAGGGCGCCGGTCATGCGCGCGCCCATCCCGGCGGAAAACATGGCGCCGAAGACCGCGGTGCCGAGCGAGCCGCCGATCAGCCGGAACATGTTGGCGCTGGCCGTGCCCACGCCGAGGTTTTCGACCGGCACGGCGTTCTGTATCGCGGCGACGCCGACGCTGAGCACCGGGCCGATGCCCAGCCCCACCACCAGAAGATAGGCCGACACCTGCCACAGCGCCGTCGCGGCGCTGAGCGTCGAGAGCGCCAGCATCCCCAGCGCCAACACCCCCGTGGACAGGATCGGCAGCAGCTTGTAGCGCCCGGTGCGCGTCATGTGGCGTCCGGCCATGAACGACCCGCCGATCAGCCCGACCATCATCGGCAGCAGGAACAGGCCCGAGGTCGCGGGGCTGACGGCCTTGACCACCTGTAGATAGAGCGGCAGGAAAGTGATCGCGCCGAACATCGCGGTGCCCACCATGAAGCCGACCGTGTTGACCACCAGGAAGGTGTTGTTGGCAAAGAGCGACAGCGGCAGGATCGGTTCCGCCGCGCGGCTCTCGACCAGGGCGAAACCCGCCGCGCTGGCCAGCGACAGCCCGATCAGCGCCAGCACCGGCGCCGATGCCCAGTCGAAGACCGTGCCGCCGACGCTCGACAGCATCACCGCGGACGACAGGAATGCCGTCAGCAGCACCGCGCCCATGTAGTCGATGCTGTGCCGCTTTTGATCGCGGCGCGGCTCCAGCGCGTAGCCCAGCACCAGCAGCGCCAGCAGCCCGATCGGCAGGTTGACGAAAAAGATCCAGTGCCAGCTGAGCTGCTGCACGATAAAGCCGCCGATCAGCGGGCCCACGATGGTGGAAATGCCGAACACGCCGCCCAGCAGCCCCTGCGCCCGGCCCCTTTGGCGCGCGGGAAGCACGTCGGCCACCACCGCCATGCACACCACGATCAGCCCGCCGGCGCCAAGCCCCTGAACCGCGCGGCCCGCCACGATGACGGCCATGTCGCCCGCCAGCCCCGCCAGAACGGACCCGGCAAGGAACACCGCGATCCCGGATTGCAGCACGATCTTGCGCCCGAACATGTCGCCCAGCTTGCCGCAGATCGGCGCGCTGACGGTCGAGGCCAGCAGATAGGCCGTGATGACCCAGGTGATATGATCCAGCCCGTCGAGATCGCCCACGATCGTGGGCAGAGCGGTGGACACGATCGTCTGCCCCAGCGAGGCCAGGAACAGCACGGTCGCCACGGAGGAAAGCACCAGCCGAACCGATGGCTGCCGCGGCGCGGGTTGTGTTGAGCTCTGCATATATGGGTATCCGGGTCGAAATGGAGAATTTCGGTTGTCGCTGGCATATATCTGCCTTAGACAAATACATGTCAACGTCATGTAAACTGGAACCCGCAATTGCACGAAGACAAAGACAGAGCCGATGACGGAGGCCCGCGCGGCAGCGGCAGCGCCGACGTCGGCGCCGGAGCCGTGATGCGCGATGAGCCCCTCCGGCAGACGCTGATCGCGTCGGGCCTGGCGGCCGAGGTCGCGGCCGACGCGCTGGAAATCGATGCCACCATGCAGCGCTGGCGCCGCCGAGTGGTCAAACGCGGCGTGGAACGCGAGGCGCTGCGCGCGCTGAGCGACCCGGCCGCGCGCGATCTGGATGTGCCCAAGCTCGACGTGCTGACCGCCATTCTGGCGCCACGGATCGAATTCGGACCCTGCGACACGGGCGAGACGATGGTATCGACCGTCGCCGCGCGTCTCGGCATAGACCCGTCGCGCGCCAGCCGTCTGGTCAGCGAGCTGATAGAGGCAGGCTTTGCCCGACGCGCCGTCAGCCAGCGCGACGCCCGCCGCACGATTGTGGAGCTGACCGCACGCGGGCAGGATGTGGTGCGAGAGGTGCGCGTCTTCAAGCTGGGGTTGCTGGGGCGGCACCTGTCCGGCTGGACGGCCGAGGAGCGTCGCCTGTTCCTGCCGCTTCTCGAACGGCTCAGCGCCTGGTCGGACCCCTTCGTGACGGCTGAGGGAGAGGGCGCGCCGCCCGCCTGAAAAGGCCACGCCCGCCACGCCCACGCCGGTTTTCCCGCGCGCTGCGGCGTGGTAGCTATCGCCACACCACCTGCATCCCCAGCGAAGCCCCAGTGAAAGGCCATGCGATGACTCCAGTTTCCGCGCCCATCCCGATGCGGGCACGTCGCGCATGATCCGGCCGCTGGACGGGATCACCGTGGTCGCGCTGGAACATGCGATCGCCGCGCCTTTCTGTACCCGGCAGCTGGCCGATCTGGGCGCGCGCGTCATCAAGATCGAGCGCCCCGGCACCGGGGATTTCGCCCGCGGCTACGACCGGCGGGTGCGTGGGCTGGCGTCGCATTTCGTCTGGACCAACAGGTCCAAGGAAAGCCTGACGCTGGATCTGAAACACCCGCGCGCGGCGGCGGTGCTGTCCCGGCTGATGGCGCGCGCCGATGTGGTGGTGCAGAACCTCGCCCCCGGCGCGGCGGCGCGGCTGGGTGTCAGCCACGCGGCGCTGTCGGCCGACAATCCGGGGCTGATCCTGTGCAACATCTCGGGCTATGGCGCCGATGGGCCGGATCATCTGCGCAAGGCCTACGATCTGCTGATCCAGGCGGAGGCGGGGTTTCTGTCGATCACCGGCACGCCCGAGACCCCCAGCAAGGCGGGCATTTCCGTCGCGGACATCGCGGCGGGCATGTATGCCTATACCAACGTGCTGGCGGCGCTGATCCAGCGCGGGCGAACGGGCAGGGGGGCCAATATCGACGTCTCCATGCTGGAGGCGCTGGCCGAATGGATGAGCTTTCCGATGTATTACGCCTTCGACGGCGCGCCGCCGCCCGCGCGCAGCGGTGCGGGTCATGCCACGATCGCGCCCTACGGGCCTTTTCCGGCGGGCGACGGCGATGTGATCCTGCTGGGGTTGCAGAACGAACGCGAATGGCTGTCGTTCTGCCGAAACGTGCTTGAGACGCCGGCGCTGGCGCAGGATGCGCGCTTCGCCAGCAATGCGCTGCGCTCGGAAAACCGCGCCCCGCTCGAGGTGTTGATCGCCGCCGGTCTGGCGGAAATGACCGGCGCGCAGGCGATCGCGCGGCTGGATGCGGCGGGCATCGCCAATGCGCGGATGAACGACATGGCCGGGCTATGGGATCATCCCCAGTTGAAGGCACGCGATCGCTGGCGCCACGTCGACACCCCCGAAGGGCCGATCCCCGCGATGCTGCCGCCCGGCGGCAGCGCCGATTACGCCCCGCGCATGGACCCGGTGCCCGCCCTCGGCGCGCAGAGCGAGACCGTGCTGGCCGACCTGGGCTTTGCCGAGGGCGAGATTGCCGAAATGCGGGCCGAAGGCGTGATCTAGGGCCGCATCAGACCATCAGACCGGGCCATCGGGCCGCGCGGTCGGCTGCTCAGTCGCGCGGCCCGATGGTGGTGCGCACCTTGCCCACCCCCTCGATCTCGACGACGCATTGGTCGCCCGGCACCAGCGCGCCGACGCCCGCGGGCGTGCCCGTCATCACCAGATCGCCCGGTTGCAATGCCATGGATTGCGACAGGAAGGCGATGATTTCGGGCACGGACCAGATCTGATCGGCCAGATCGCCCTCCTGCCGCAGGGTGCCGTTGACGGTGGCGGTGATGCGCCCGCGCGCGGGATGGCCCAGATCGGCGGCGGGGCGCAGCGGCCCCACGACCGCCGAGCGGTCAAACCCCTTGCCCCAATCCCAGGGGCGGCCCATTTTCTTGGCCTCGCCCTGCAGGTCGCGCCGCGTCAGGTCATTGCCCGCGCCATAGCCCCAGACATGTTCCAGCGCCTCGGCCTGCGCGATGTCGCGCCCGCCGCGGCCGATGGCCACGACCAGCTCCGCCTCGTGGTGCAGATCCCGCGTCAGGGGCGGGTAGGCCACGGTCTGCGCGTCGTCGACGACGGCATCGGCGGGTTTGGTGAAGAAGAACGGCGGTTCCCGGTCGGGATCGCGCCCCATCTCACGCGTGTGGGCGGCATAGTTGCGCCCGACGCAAAAGATGCGCCGGACCGGAAAGCGGTCGTCGGTGTCTGCGACAGCGACCGAAGGCTGCGGCGGGGGGGCGATCACATGGGGCATTGCGGGCTCCTGGAGGAAAATGGCGGCGGCTGCGCCCTTTGTGCCCCGATGCGCGTCAGGAAGAAAGGGCGCCGGCGCGGCCGCCTCAGCCGAACAGCCGCGCATCCCAATGCACGGGCGTCTCCAGCCCCGGCCGGATGCTTGCGAAATCGGGGTGGGCGGTGTTCACGATCACATTGCGTTCGACGGGCGCGATGGCGCTGGGAACCAGCAACAGCGCCGAGCGCGCGCTTGCCGCCCAGTCGTGACCGAAGTCCGACGCGCCCGGCGAATCCGCGGCGCGCCAGTCGGGGGCCTGATGTTCGGCAAAGACCTCATAGCTGACGCCCGCCGGGATCTCGCAGCGCAGCGCGTGTTGGTTCGCGGGCAAGAGCCCGCCGAAATGGGCCAGCTTTTCCAGCATGGCGGTGGCGTAATGCTCGCTGGTGTAGATCACCGGATCGCCCGCGCGGTGCCAGCGCCCGGAATAGAGCCGCGCGCCGCCGTCGTCCCAGATCGCGAAACGCCCGTCGGGATCGCCGATGCGCCAGACGCTCATCGGGTGGGGCAGGCGGCGGTGCGTCATCAGGCGGCGAAACCCGCGTCTGCCCGGTTCAGCAGGTCGATCACCGCATCGGCCCCCGCCGAACTGGAGGTCGCGAGCGTGATCGGCGCCGCCCCGCCCAGCATCGCGTGGGGCTGTTCCAGAAATCGCATCGCGCGGTCCGCGTCGTCGCGGTAAAGGCGCAGCGCCAGCTGATAGACGCGGCCGAATTCATAGAGCTTCTCGCTTGTTTCCCGGCTGAGCGGTTTGCCCTGCCTGCGCACGCGGCGATAGGTGGCTTCGGGCAGGATGCGATAGAACGCCTGCGCGCCCAGCGAGCGGTGCACATGTTCGGCGGCCCTGACCGGCAGGCCGGTCGCGATGCAGCCCGCCAGGGCGACGCGGTCGCGGACCTTGTCCTCCATGCCCAAAAATCCGGCGATGCGCTGCGTTTCGGTGGTCTGGTGGCGCTGGGGCTGCATGGGGTCATCCTTCGGCTGGACGCGCGGCGCGCGTGGTACAGCGGCGCGCGGCGGGCGACGGCGGGAACGGGCGTCGATCACGTGATAGATATATAGCGATCACCTGGCGAAGTTGCAAGGGCTTGCGCCAAAGGCTCAGACGTCGCGCCGCGGGACGGCGCCGCCGATCCGGGGCCAGATCAGCCCCAGGATCGCAGCCATGCCCGCCAGGGCGACCGCCGGTTGCGGCGCCACGGCGGCGGCCGCGGCGACCGGCAACAGCAGGCGCGGCACCGGACGCGGCAAGGCGTTCAGCGGGCGCTGCCAGGCCCGGGATGATCGGCCCCCGGCGGGCGCCGCGCGCGCCGAAGGCCCCTCCACGGCGACGGCAAGGGCGATGGCGCCCGCAATCCCGCCGGCCAGCGCCAGTGCGATGGCCAGAGGCGTGCCCTGCAACAGCAGCGCCGGGTTCCAGACAAAGGCGAAAGGCAGCACGAACCCCACCGCCGCCAGCCGCATGGCCGCCAGCGCGATGGCGAAGGGGTCCTCCTCCGCGATCGTGGAGGCGGCCAGCGCGGCCACGGCGATAGGCGGCGTCGCCGCCGAGAGAATTGCGAAGTAAAGCAGGAACATATGCGATTGCAGCAGCGGATAGCCCAGCCGTTCCAGCGCCGGGGCGACCAGCGCGGCGGCCAGCACATAGGCGCTTGGCGTCGGCATTCCCAGCCCCAGGATCAGGGTGACAAGCGCCGCGATCAGCAGCGTGACCGGCGCCGTGCCGTCGCCAAGCAGCAGGATCATGCCCGCAGCTTTCATCCCCAGCCCGGTCATCGACAGCCCGCCGATCACCAGACCCGCCGCCGCGCAGGCGCCCGCGACCGGCAGGATGCGCAGCGTCGTCTCGCCCAGGCCGCGCAGGATGGCCCGCAGGCCGAGGCGCGCGCTCGGCGACAGCGCCGCCGATCCAATCAGCGCGGCCGTGCCCAGCCCCGCGGTGAAGCCCGGCGAATACCCCGCCAGCAGCGCGCCCAGCAAGACCAGGACCGGCAGAAGATAGAGGCGCCCCCCGCGCAGCACCGCCCGCGCGGAGGCGGGGGCATCGGCCCTTTCTGAGGCATCGCCCGCACGCAGATCGAGCCGGACCGCGCGCAGATGCACCTGCGCGAAGACCCCGACATAGTAAAGCAGCGCCGGCACCAGCGCGGCCGCGATCACCTGCCGGTAGGCCAGCCCGGTGTATTCCGCCAGGATGAAGGCGGCGGACCCCATGATCGGCGGCATCGCGCTGCCCCCGGTGGAGGCCGCGACCTCGACCGCGCCGGCAAAGCGGGCCGGATAGCCGAGCCTGCGCATCGCGGGAATGGTGATCGTGCCCGTCGCCACCACATCCGACGTCGGGCTGCCCGAGATCGTGCCGTAAAGCCCCGAGGAAACCACCGCCACCTTGGCCGGCCCGCCGCGGCTGCGCCCGGTCAGAAGCCGCGCGAGGTCGAGAAAGAAGTCGCTGCCCCCCGTCAGCCCCAGAAACGTGCCGAACATGACGAAGAGGAACACGTAGCTTGCCACCACCTGGATCGGCACGCCGAACAGCCCGTCGGTGGTGAAGACCAGAACATCCAGAAAATAGCCGTATTCCGTCACGCCATGCCCATAGGGCGGCGGCAGGTGCGCTCCGAAGAGATTGTAGGCGAGAAACAGCATCACGATCGCGGTCAGCCCGGCGCCCGCGCTGCGGCGCGTGGCCTCCAGCGTCAGGGCCAGCAGCAGGCTGCCGAAGGTCAGCTGCGGCGGGGTCAGCCGTTCCAGCAGGCTGATGCGGTAGGTGATCGCCTCGGCCTGGTGCAGGAAATAGGCGCCGCAGGCCAGCGCCAGAACCGACAGCACGACGTCATGCACCGGCACCCGGTCGGGTGCGCGCGGCGTCGCGCCGATCGCCACGAACAGCAGCGCATAGGCGCCGCAGACGAACAGGATGCCCAGCAGCAGCGGGTCGGTGATGGCGAAGAGGTTGGCATAGATCACCCAGACCGCGAAGGCCGCCGATGCCAGGATCAGCAGGCGTCGGCCCGGCGGCGAAAAGCTGCGTTTGCGGCCGGTGGCGACGAGCGATCCGATCACCTGAGCAGGCCTGCGTCCTCATAGGCGCGGCGCGCGCCGGGGTGGAAGTGCAATGCGCCGGGGCGGGCCAGCACCGCGGGCGTCAGCCGCGCCATAGACGGATGGACGCCGCGCAGGGCGTCGATCTGTGAGATCAGCCCCCGCGTCAGCGCGTAGACCGTGGCGTCGGGCAGGGCCTCGGGGGCGACCAGAACCGCGCCCAGCGACAGCGTCGGCACGTCGCGCGTCTGGCCCTCGTAGCTGCCTGCGGGGATGACGAAAGGGCGGGTGCCGAATTCCTCGTTGGTGGCGGCGATCACCGCGGCGGGCACGTCCAGCAGCGTCAGATCGACGTTCTGCTGTATCGTCCTGAGCGAGCTGTGCAGGATGAACACCGCGTTGGTCACCACGTCGATCCGCCCGTCGCGCATCAGCGTCGCCTGATCGCTGCCATCGGCGCGCACGATCCGGCCGCCGCGCGCCTCGAGGGCGCGGACACTCAGCCCCGCGTGTTCCAGCATCCTCAGCGCGACCAGCCCCGCGATGTTGCCGGGCCGGTTGACCCCCACGCGCAACGGCAGCTTGAGGCGGGCCAGATCGGCGATATCGTGAATATCCTGCTGCTCGGCCAGATCGCGGCGGATGAAGAAATGAACCGGCGCCCAGTCGTACATATACCCGATCGCGCGCAGCGTCGTGACCGGCGCGCGGAACGGCGGATCGCCGCGCAGCGCGAGCTTGAGCTCGGCGTCGTGGACCAGTCCCAGATCGGTGGCTCCGCGGTCCAGCAGCCCGATGTTGGCCAGCCCGCCGCCGGTCGCCTGATAGGTCACGACCGAGGCGGGGTTCTCGGCCTTCAGCGCCTGATCGATCCCCGCGCCCAGCAGCGACCAGAGGCCGCCGGGGCTGCCCCCCGACAGCGTCAGGGTCAGCGGTTGCGCCTGTGCGCTTTCCGCCTGTGCCCCCACCGCCTGCGCCCCGCCCATCGCGGCGAGGCCCAGCGTCGCCGCCGTAAATAGGGATGCAAGTTTCACTACGTCCTCCCTTGCCGACGTGGCGCGGACCCTTTCAGCCGCAGGTCTCGCCATCGGGCAGCCGAGGCCACCCGGAACCGCGGTTCACTCCCCCTGTCACCTGATGATAGCCCGCCCGACGGCGGAAACCCTGTTAAATCCAACACTCAGACACCTAATTTTATTCGAAGAACCATGGACCGGGGTGAAGGGCCGTCGCGAATCCGTCCGCAAGGCGCCGCGCGGGCCTCTTGGGCGGGGCGGGCAGGGGCGGGCGGGACAAGGCCTGCCTCAGCCTGTCAGATCTCCCGGTCAGATCTCCATCGCGCCGCGTGTGGGGGGCATCTTCATTCCCTTTTCGGCCGCGTCGACCTCGTCGCGTTCCAGATTCTCGATGATCGTCAGCAGGCCGTGGCGCAGGATCTGCTGTTCCTCCGCGCTCAGCCCGTTCACCGCGATGTCATTGGCCTCCAGCGCGAGGGGTTCGAGCTTTTCGCGCAGGCCCCGGCCATGTTCGGTCAGGAAAGCGTGCTGACGACGGTTGTTGCCGGGCAGATTGCGGCGCGTGATCAGCCCCTGCGTCGCCATCTTCAGCAGCGCGGTATGCGTGGTGGGTTCCGTCAGGCCGGAAAGGTGGCTGAGCTCACGCTGCGACAGGCCGTCGGCGTGCCACAGGATGCGCAGGAAAATCCACTGGCCAAAGGTGACGCCATGCTGCGACAGGCGGATCTGCAAGGCCCGGTTGAAGCCGCGCGCGGCCAGTCGGGTCAGTCGGGCCAGCCGTTCCTCCGTCAGGGCGGGAAAGGGCTGTCGGGGCTGTCGGGGGGGCGGGGATGCCATGGGCGATGTCTTTCTGCATTTGCGGCGCTAGAAATCGCAGATGTCTTAGCCCCCTGCCGTGTCTTTGGCAAATCCGCTGCGCGTGCCCGCGCCGATGTGCGGACCCCCCTGCTCGGCGTGGCCCGCCCATCTCCGCATCCCGCGGGCCCGCTATCGCAGCCCCCGGAACAGGCGCGGCAGGATCAGCGGGGTCAGGTACATCGGCACCTGGTACAGCCCGACGAACAGCAAAAGACGCGCCACCGTCTCGGGCGGCAGCGCCGCGAGGAACAACGCCAGATTGCGGTTCCCCGCCACGATGGCCAGCGCCGCCGCATGAGGGGCGGGCAGCGGGCCGCGGGGCCGCCGCCCGGCGCTGAAGGGCCGCAGGATCAGTGCGGGCGACAGGTTCAGCGCAAAGGCCAGCGCCAGCAGCCCCGGCAGCGACGGGTCCAGCGACAGCAGCGCGGGGCCCACGGCGGCCATCAGCCCGATCACCACCAGCGCCATTCCCAGTGCCATCAGCCCGTCGAGCAGCGGCGCCGCCCGCGCCGTGCTCAGCACCGGAAAGAGACGCCGGCCCAGCATCGCGAACCCGGCCGCCGCCGCGATCACCGAAAGCAGCCGGATCGCACCCGCCGCCACCTGCGCGTTGCCGTCGAACACCGGCAGCAGGGCGAAGACCGGCGCGGCGGTCAGCGGCAGCAGCGCCGTGCCCAGAACCAGCTGGCGCAGGGCGGTGGCGGGGTCGGCGCGCGCCATGATCGCCAGCCCCGGCGCCCCGGTGATGGGCGCGCCCGCCAGCACCAGCACCGCGCCGGTGCCCGCGATGCTGTGCAACAGACCCGCCGCGGCCAGCCCCCCGCCCGCGACGAGCGGCAGTACCAGTTGCAGCCCCACCGTCAGCGCCAGCGCCCGCGGCAGCGCGGCGCGCGCGGGAAAGGCCGCGCGCGGCCCGATCCGCAGCGCCGCCAGAAACAGCATGAAGGCGATCAGGGGCACGATGGTCTGCGCCATCGCCCGCGCCAGCGCGGGCTGCGCGATCCCCAGCAAAAGACCCGCGATCAGCAGCCAGCGCCCGTGGCGTGCGCAAAAGACCAGCAGCGGCGTCACCCCGCGGGCCTAAAGCGTGGCGGCCGACCGCGCCGCCTGATCGTAGGTGCCCGATAGCGCGCGCATCAGGGCGGCCAGCCGCGAAATCTCTGCCGGGTCCAGCCCCGAGGCCTTGGCGCCGCGCACCAGCAGCGCCTCCCTCACCTCGGCGTAGCGGGCGCAAAGCGCCGCGCCCTCGGCGGTGGCGGAGACGGTCTTTTCCTTGCCGTGGCGGCCGGTGACGATCAGCGCGCGTTCGGCCAGCTTGCGCAGCGCGTAGTTGACGACATGCGTGTCCTCCATGTTCAGGACAAGGCAGATCTCGGCCAGGGTCTTGGCCCGCGCGCGATGGTGCACCAGATGCAGCACCTGCACCTCCAGCGGGGTCATGCCGGGCGCGCCCGCCGCCGCCATGCAGCGGGTTTTCCAGCGCTGGAAGGCGTTGTTGGCCATGGTCTGGGCGAATTCCATCTCCGACAGTTCCGGCATGGCCGAGGCGGCGAGATGCGCCGAGCTGACCACCGGCCCCACGCCCGTCTCGCCTGTGTTGCCCGTGTCGGTGCCCGCGTCGGGGCCCATGTTGGGGCCCGTGTTGGGGCCCGTGTCGTCCCCGGCCCGCTTGCCGCCGCCGCTCATCGGTTCAGCATCGTGCCGGGCAGCCACAGCGCCAGCTGCGGAAAGGCCGACAAGATCGCCACCGCCAGCACCAAAAGCCCGAAGAACGGCGCGGCGTGGCGCGCGATGGTAAAGATGTCGCGCCCGGTGATCGTCTGCAGCACGAACAGGTTGAAGCCGACGGGCGGGGTGATCTGGCTCATCTCGACGACCAGCACCAGAAAGACGCCGAACCAGATCGGGTCGATGCCCGCCTGCATCACCATCGGCAGGATGATCGACACGGTCAGCACCACGATGGAAATGCCGTCCAGAAACATGCCCATGATGATGAAGAACACCGTCAGCGCCGCCAGCAGCGCATAGGGCGACAGCCCCATCTGCGCGATTCCCGCCGCCAGCCCCCGTGGAATGCCGGTATAGCCCATCGCCACCGTCAGAAACGCGGCCCCCGCCAGGATGAAGCTGATCATGCAGGTCGTCACCGTCGCCGCGCGCAGGCTATCCCAGACCCCGCGCAGGGGCATCGCGCCGGTGGCCAGCGCCAGGATCAGCGCGCCCAGCACGCCGATCACCGCCGCCTCGGTCGGCGAGGCGACGCCTGCATAGATCGAGCCGATCACAGCCACGATCAGCCCGATCACCGGCAACAGCCGCGCGGCGGCGCTCAGGCTCTCCGACAGGGAGGTCGCGGGCTCGGCGGCGGGCATCCGGTCGCGGTGCATCAGCGACCACAGCATGATGTATCCCGAAAACAGCCCCGCCAGCAGCAGCCCCGGCACCACCCCGGCCAGAAACAGCCGCGCGATGGATTGCTCGGTCGCGGCGCCATAGACGATCAGGATGATCGACGGCGGGATCAGAAAGCCGAAGGTGCCCGATCCGGCCAGCGTGCCGATCACCATCGCCTCGTCATAGCCGCGGGCGCGCAGCTCGGGGATCGACATCCGGCCCACCGTGGCCGTCGTCGCCGCCGAGGAACCCGAGACCGCCGCGAACAGCGCGCAGCCCATCACGTTGACATGCAACAGCCGCCCCGGCAGCCGCGCGGTAAAGGGCGCAAGCCCAGTGAACATGTCCGACGACAGCCGCGAGCGGACGAGGATTTCGCCCATCCAGATGAACATCGGCAGCGCGGTCAGATCCCAGACCGTCAGCCCGCCCCAGACCTTGGTGGCAAAGACCAGCGTGATCGGCGCCGAGGACGCGGCGGCCATCGCCACCAGCCCCACCGCGATCAGCGCGAAGCCCACCCACAGCCCGGCCGCCAGCGTGCCGAACAGCACGACCAGCAGCAGCGGCGCGAGGGTCGCGATATCCATCAGCCGTTCGCCTCCTTCGCCTTTTCGGCGGCCACGAAGGCCGGGGTGCCGCCGCGCAGCAGACATAGCGTCGCGTCCAGCAGCGCCAGGCACAGCAGCGCCAGTCCCAGCGTCATCGCCCCCTGCGGTGCCCAGAGCGGCACCCGCACCATGCCGAAGCTGACCGAACCGAAGGACCAGCTGTCCCAGGCCTGCAAGCCGCTCGACCAGGTAGCGAAGCCCGCCAGCGCCGCCGCGCTCAGCGCCGTGATCGCGCCCAGCCCGCGCGCCGCCCGGTCGGGCAACGCGCGCGTCAGCAGGCTGACACGGACGTGATCGCCCTTGTTCAGCGTGCCCGCCAGCCCCAGAAACACCGCGCCCAGAAACAGAAAGCCGCCGATTTCGGCCAGCGACGGCACGGTGATCCCCGGCGGCGCGGCCCCCAGCGCGCGGGCCGCGCGATCGATCAGCCGTCCCGCGACCTGCACCAGAACCAGCACGGCGATCGCGGCGAAGGCAAGCGCGGCCAGCGCAAGCGCGCCGTCATAAATTCGGTCGAGGGTGCGGCGCATCGGAACCTCTGGCGACAGGAAAAAAGAGGTGGGGGGGCGCCGTCGCGCGCCCCCGATCAGGCCCTAGTTCAGGGAATTGCGATAGGCGTCGACGACTTTCGCGCCCTCGTCACCGGCCTCTTTCAGCCATTCCTGGGTCATGGTGTCGCCGATCTTGGTCAGTTCGTCGGACAGTTTGGCGGAGGGTTCCATCACCTGCATGCCGTTTTCCTTGAGCGTGGCGACCTTGGCGTCGGTTTCCGCGCGCGACATTTCCCAGCCGCGGGTCTCGGCCTTGGCGGCGGCGTCCATCAGGGCCTTGCGCTGATCCTCGGACAGACCGTCAAGCGCGCCGGTGTTCACGATCACCATGTTCTTGGGCAGCCAGGCCTGCGTGTCGGTATAGACCTTGGTGAAATCCCAGGCCTGGCTCGACACCCCCGTCGACGGAGAGGTGATCATCGCGGCCACGCGCCCGGTGGCGAAAGCGGTCGGAATATCGCCGGTTTCGATCTGCGTGGGAACGGCGCCCATCAGCTGCGCCAGACGCTCGGTCGCGGTGTTATAGGCCCTGAACGAGGCGCCCTTCAGATCGGCGGTGCTGTTGATCGGTTCCTGCGAATAAAGGCTTTGGCCCGGCCAGGGCACGGCGAAAAGCAGCGTCAGACCCTGATCGGCCAGCTTTTGTTCCACCAGCGGGCGCGAGGCCTGCCACAGCTTTTCCGCCTCATCATAGGACGACGCCAGAAAGGGCACGGAATCGATGCCGAAGATCGGGTTTTCGTTGGCCAGACGCGACATGAGCGTCTCTCCGATGGGGGCCAGGCCGCGGCGCACGGCATCCTTGATCTCGGGGTGGGCGAACAGCGATCCGGCCGAATGCACGGTGATTTCCAGCCCGCCGTCGGTGGCGGCGCTTACGTCCTTGGCGAATTCCTGCACGTTTTGCGTGTGGAACACCGCATCGCCATAGGGCGTGGGCATGTCCCAGGTTTCGGCCAGCGCGGGCAGGGCCAGCGCGACGCTGGCGAAAGCGGCCGTCAGCGAGGTATTGCGAAGAAAGCTCATGGTTGAATTCCCTGTCGTTGTGGTGAACGGCCTGCCCCCTTGTGGGGATCTGCGCCGGGTTGGCGGTAAAGTCAACTTGACCAGACGTTTGCAGTTTGTCAACGTTTTGCGAATGTTACGCCACACGGGCAGCAGCACGGGCAGGAGGATGTGCAATGACGGATCGGGCAGGGGCACAGGCGACGGCTCGGCAGGCGGCACAACACTCCGGGCGGTGGGATTTCTGGATCGACCGTGGCGGCACCTTCACCGATGTGATCGGCCGCGCGCCCGATGGGGCGCTGACGGCGTCCAAGCTGCTGTCGGAAAACCCCGGCGTCTACGACGATGCCGCGATCGAGGGCATCCGGCGGATGCTGGGCGTGGACGCAGGCGGCACCATCCCCCCCGAGCGCGTGGGGACCGTGCGCATGGGCACCACCGTCGCCACCAATGCGCTGCTGGAACGCAAGGGCGACCGCACGCTGCTGCTGATCACCCGCGGGTTCCGGGACGCGCTGCGCATCGCCTATCAGGACCGGCCCGACATCTTCGCCAAGGAAATCATCCTGCCCGAACAGCTGTATGACCGGGTGATCGAGGTGGACGAACGCGTCCGCGCCGACGGCACGGTGGAACGCGCGCTGGATGCGGACAGCGCGAAACAGGCTCTGCGTCAGGCGAAATCCGACGGAATCGACGCGGTGGCCATCGTGCTGATGCACGCCTGGACTGCCCCCGCCCACGAAAAGGCGTTGGCCCGCGCGGCGGCCGAGGCCGGGTTTTCCCAGATCTCCGTCAGCCATGAGGTCTCGCCCTTGATCAAGCTGGTCGGGCGCGGCGACACCACGGTCGTCGATGCCTATCTGACGCCGATCCTGTCGCGCTATGTCGATCGGGTCGCGGGCGCGCTTGGTGCCACCCCGCCCGATCAGGACGGTCCGACGCTGCAATTCATGATGTCCTCGGGCGGGCTGACCGCCGCCGACCGTTTCAAGGGGCGCGACGCCATCCTGTCGGGGCCCGCGGGCGGCGTGGTCGGCATGGCGCGCACCGGCCAGATCGCGGGGCACGACCGGGTCATCGGCTTTGACATGGGCGGCACCTCCACCGATGTCGCGCATTTCGACGGCCAGTTCGAGCGCGCCTTCGAAACCCAGGTCGCGGGTGTGCGGATGCGCGCGCCGATGTTGCGCGTGCATACGGTCGCGGCGGGCGGCGGATCGGTGCTGCATGCCGACCCCGGCCGCTTTCGCATCGGGCCCGACAGCGCGGGCGCCCACCCCGGCCCCGCCTGCTATCGCAACGGCGGCCCGCTGACGGTGACCGACGCCAACGTCATGCTGGGCAAGCTCAACCCCGCCTATTTCCCCGCCCTCTTCGGCCCCGGGCAGGATCAGCCGCTCGACCGCGAGACCGTCGCCGCGAAATTCGCCGAGATCGCCGCGCGCGAAGGCAAATCCGCCGAGGATGTGGCCGAGGGGTTCTTGCGCATCGCGGTCGAAAACATGGCCAACGCGATCAAGAAGATCAGCGTGCAACGCGGCCATGACGTCACGCGCTATCTGCTCAACGCCTTTGGCGGCGCGGGCGGGCAGCACGCCTGCCTGGTGGCCGATGCGCTTGGCATGACAAAAGTGCTGATCCACCCGCTTTCGGGCCTGCTTTCGGCCTATGGCATCGGTCTGGCGCGCGTCACGGAATCGCGCCAACAGGGGCTGGAGCTGACCCTGGAGGACGGGCGCCTCGCCCCGGTCGAACAGGCGCTGTCGCGGCTGGGCGATGAGGTGCGCGCGGCGCTGCGGGCCCAGGGCGTGGCCGCGGAGGGCACGGAAATGGCGCACCGGCTGCACCTGCGCTATCGCGGCACCGACACCGCGCTGCCGGTCATCTGGCAGGGCGATGCCGTCGCCGCCCGCGCCGCGTTCGAGCGCGCGCATCAGGCCGAATTCGGCTTTACCGACCCCGAGGCGCCCCTGATCGTCGAGGCCGCCGAGGTCGAGGGTCAGGCCGCCGCCCCCGCCGCCGACCCCGAACCCCCGGCCACCCCCGAGCGCGCGCCCGCCGAGGTGCAGGATCATGTGCGGCTCTATTCCGGGGGGAAATGGCATGACGCGGCGGTGGTGCACCGCGCCGCTCTGTCGCCGGGACGGCATGTTGCAGGCCCCGCCCTGATCATCGAGGCCAACCAGACCGTGGTGATCGAACCCGGATGGCAGGCCGAGATCAGCGCCCACGACCACATCATGATGACCCGCGCGCAGGCGGCCGCGCGCGCCCATGCCGTCGGCACCCAGGCCGATCCGATCCTGCTGGAGGTGTTTAACAACCTCTTCATGAACATCGCCGAACAGATGGGCGTCGCGCTGCAAAAGACCGCGCGGTCGGTCAACATCAAGGAACGGCTGGATTTTTCCTGCGCCGTTTTCGATGCGACCGGCGCGCTGGTGGCCAATGCGCCGCATATGCCGGTGCACCTGGGCTCGATGGACCGCTCGGTCGAGACGGTGATCCGGCTGAACGCGGGCGCGGTCAAGCCGGGCGACGTCTTCGCGCTGAACGCGCCCTACAACGGCGGCACGCATCTGCCCGACATCACCGTGGTCACCCCCGTTTTCGACGATGCACAGGCAGAGATCCTGTTCTGGGTCGCCTCGCGCGGGCATCACGCCGATGTGGGCGGCGTCGCGCCCGGGTCCATGACGCCGCGCGCCACCAGGGTCGACGAAGAGGGCGTGCTGATCGACAACTTCCGCCTGGTCGAGGCCGACCGCTTCCGCGAAGCGGCTCTGCGCAAGGTTCTGACCGATCACCCCTATCCCTGCCGCAACCCCGATGAAAACGTGGCCGACCTCAAGGCCCAGGTGGCCGCCAACGCGCGCGGCGCGGCCGAGCTGCGGCGCATGATCGAAGGGTTCGGGCTGGAGGTGGTGCAAGCCTACATGGGCCACGTCCAGGACAACGCCGCCGCCGAGGTGGCGCGCATGATCGGCAGGCTCTCGGACGGGGAATATGCCTACCCCACCGACACGGGCCAGGTCATCCGGGTGAAGATCTCGGTCGACCGGCAGGCGGACACGGCGCTGGTGGATTTCACCGGCACCTCACCGGCAGAGGCCAACAATTTCAACGCGCCCGAACCGGTGACCCGCGCGGCGGTGCTCTACGTCTTTCGCGTGATGGTCGAGGCGCCGATCCCGATGAACGCGGGCTGCCTGCGCCCGGTCACCATCCGCGTGCCCGAAGGCTCGATGCTGGCGCCGAAATACCCCGCCGCCGTGGTCGCGGGCAATGTGGAAACCAGCCAGCACGTCACCAACGCGCTGTTCGGCGCGCTGGGGGCCATTTCCAACAGCGAAGGCACGATGAACAACCTGACCTTCGGCAATGCGCGGCATCAATATTACGAAACCATCTGTTCCGGCAGTCCGGCGGGGCGGATGAACAGCGGCCAGGGCTTTGCGGGCACCGACGGGGTGCATGTGCATATGACGAATTCGCGCCTCACCGACCCCGAAATCCTGGAATTGCGCTACCCCGTGGTGCTGGAACATTTCGGCATCGACGCAGGCTCGGGCGGCCGCGGGAAATGGGCGGCGGGCGATGGCACCACGCGGCGCATCCGCTTTCTCGAAGACATGGATCTGGCGATTCTGGCCTCACACCGCCGCAGCGCCCCGCAGGGGCTGGCGGGGGGCGCCGAGGGCCGCAAGGGGCGCACCGAAATCACCCGCGGCGACGGCACGTGCGAGGTGCTGAACCACGCCGATCAGACGACCGTGTCGGCGGGCGATCGCGTGACCATCACCACCCCCACCGCGGGCGGTTTCGGCACGCCGTGACCGGCGGCTTCTTTTCGGCAAAAATACTCGAAAATCCCTGCCTCAGACCCTGAAACGGGTCTGAGGCAAGGGCTTAGCCGCCTTAGCCGCCCTGGCCGCCGCGCCGGTGCTGCCAGACCTCGGCGCGGATGCGCGCGGTCTTGTAGGCGTCGAAAATCGCCATCGCATAGACGAAAAGCCCGCCCGCCAGCTTGCCCACCACCGACACGTCGGGCGCCGCGGTTTTCAGCGTGTAGCCGCCCAGCAGCAGCATGAAGAACAGGAACACCAGCCCGCGCACCGGCTGGCGGTTCAGCACCTGCCCGGTGCCGGGCAGCACCAGCGCCGCGGCCAGCACCAGATAGGGGTTGGCGGGGCGGCGCGTCACGGCGGCGCCAGTTGTCTTGGGGCCCGTCTTTTCGGGCTTCATTGTCTTGGCGGTCATTGGGGCTCCGGGTCAGGCGGACAGGCTTTGCGGGCGGCTTGCGGCATCCATGTCGGCATGCAGCGCGAGCACCCGGTCCAGCACCGGGCGCAGCCGGTCGGCGGGCAGGGGCGCGGCACCCATCTCGCAATCGCGAAAGATCAGATAGCGGGTGCGCGCGGCCTCTTCGGCCAGAAACACCAGCCGCACCCCCTTGGGCGAGACGATCATCTCCTTCATGCGGGGGTCGTCGAACAGCGCCAGGTGGTCGCGCAGCGGGGCCTGCGGCGGCAGGGCCGCGCGGTCGTCGGTGCGGATGGTGCAATCCTCGGGGAAACCGGGGGGCGGGGCGATCTGGTCGGGCAGCCGGTCGAAATTCGAAAACGGCTCCACCCCCATCGGGCGGATCATCAGGTCGAGCGTGCCGCGCAGGGGCAGCGGCCGGGGCAGGGTCACCAGCACCCAAAGCGCGGGCAATTTGCGGAAGGTCAGCGTGTCGGGCACGACCTGCACGTCGAAGACCTGCCCGCCGTAACGCCCCGACAGGCGCGGAAACCCGCTGGGCGCCAGGGCGCGGCGCGGGGCGTGAAACAGCGCCGCGCAATCGTCCAGATAGGCCGCGCGGCCGTCGCGGCGCGCGGGCGTGGACCGCCACAGCGCAGCCTGCAGCCTGGCAATGCCATAGCCCAGCAGGACAAGGATCGCACCAAGGGCCAGCTTTTCCATGATTACCGCCGTTTAAGGGTCTGTGAAAGGGGATCGGCCCGCCATCGCGGGCGGGCCGACCGGGATTGATGTGCCGCTCAATAGCCCTGCGGCCGCGGCCAGGGCATGGTGAACTGCGCCGCCCGCCGCACGAAGCGGTAGCGCCAGAAATGGAACCACAGCGAGACGACGATATAAAAGGCGATCATCGCCACCAGCTGCGTGCCATAGCCCAGGAACACCGCGAAATAGGTGACGCCGCACAGGGTCAGCAGCACCAGCGCGGGCACCGGGTGGAACGGGTGTTCATAGCCGCGCTTGATCGTGTCGAGCGGCCATTTCCGCCGGAACAGGATCACATTGATCGGCATGAAGGTGTATTCCAGCAGCCCCGACAGGATCGAGAAGGTGATCACCTGATCCAGCGGCGCCCCCAGCGCAAAGATCAGCGCGATCGGCACCAGAAAGATGATCGAGCGGTAGGGGGTCTTGTACTTGGGATGCACCGCGCCGAACCACGACGGCAGGTAGTGATCGCGCCCCATCGCGAACCAGGCGCGCGAGGCATCGTTGATGCAACCGTTGGCCGAGGCCAGCGTGGCGAACAGCGTGCCGATCCCCAGCAGCACCATCAGCCAGGTCGACCCCGACATCCGCGCCGCGTCGAACAGCGGCACACCGGCCTGCCCCAGATATTCCCCGGGCATCAACCCGACGCTGACATACCAGGTCAGCGTCGCCGCGATCAGCAGCGTCATGATCCCCGCCAGCGTGCCGAAAGGCAGCGAGCGCGCGGGCGAGCGGACCTCTTCGGCGGCCTGGGTCGTGCCTTCGATGCCCAGATAGTACCACAGGCCGAAATGCATCGCCGCCAGCACCCCCAGCCAGCCGTAGGGCAGGTCGGTGATCAGCTCCGCGTGGCGCAGCGGGCTGTCGCCGAACAGCGGCGAGGTCGCCAGGAACAGGATGATGATCGCCGAGAAGGCGATCGCCGTGATCACCAGGCTGAAGGTCAGCGTGGCCAGCACGCCGCGATAGTTCAGCCAGGCCAGGAACATGATCGCCAGGATGATGAACGGCCTCTGGTCCAGCCCGTCATGCCCCGACATCACCGCCACCGTATCGATCAGGAACCCCACGGTGATGGCATTCGCCGCCTCCAGCATCGTATAGGCGAAAACCAGGTAGAGACCCACGTTGAAGGCCATAAGCGGCCCGACGATATGCTTGGCCTGGGTATATTGCCCGCCCGCCGCGGCGACGGTCGATGTGACCTCGCTGTCGATCATGGCGACGCAGGTGTACAGGATCCCCGCGAACCAGCAGGCGATCAGCGCCGCATAGGCCCCGCCCTTGCCGACGGCAAAGTTCCAGCCCATGTATTCGCCCACAAGCACGATGCCCACGCCAAGCGCCCAGATATGCGCAGGCCCCAGCACGCGGGCCAGCCCGACCTGGGTGCCCTTGGGGCCCATGCCGTCCATCTCCTTGGATGTGATATCGACGTCAGACATTGGGGCCGTCCTCCAGCCGGTGTTCCTCGGTCATCGCTTCCAGCTCGCCTTCGCGCGATGAGGTCAGCATTTCCTCGGAATAGGTACTGTCGGTCTTGAGCCAGTCGAAGATGATGAAAAGCCCAAAGCCCGCCGCCGCGATCCATGCCGCATATTCAAGCAAAGTCCAGATTGCCACTGTCCCGCCCCCCTCAGTTGCCGTCGAATTTTTCGGAAATCACGTCGCGATATTCCTTTTCGGAAAACCGCAGCATGATGACGTAATAGCCGACCACCACGACGACCATCACCAGCAGGCTGAAGATCGAAAAGGAATAGTCGAACCGCCCGGTGATCAGCTCCGCCGCGGATTCGGGCGTGGCATAGCCAAGCTGGTTCCACTTCTCGACCATCGTGGCATTCTGGCCCAGGCTTTCCCAGGTGGGATTGTCCTGCGGGTTGGCGGTATGCGCGCTGCCCGCCAGGCCCAGCCACAGCGGGATGTAAAGCGCGCCGATGGCCAGCACCAGCAACACGATCACATCGACGATCTGGCCCAGCTTGCTTTGCACGGGGGGAATGTAGTTTGCCATGTCCGCGCCCCCTCAGCGATTTTTCAGCGCACGGGCGGCATCGAGGAACTTGATGTCCAGCCCGTACATGAAATCGCGGTCCTCGCGGTAATGGCGCAGCATGGCCATGATCGCGGCGGTGTTGAAGATCAACACGATCGTCCCGCCCGTCAGCAGCACCAGCCGCGCCGTGGGATTGGGGGCCAGCGACCAGGTGGCCCAGGCGACAAAACCGATCGCCAGCCAAAGGCCGATGACGAAAGCCCATGCGACGGTGACATCCCGCCTGTGCATGGATTCAATTCTACTGGATAACTCCGACATTTTTGTCCTCCCGTTATTTTTATAGGCGGAAACAGCATCGGGGGCGTATTCGCAGCAGGTGCTGTTTTCTGTCCGTAAACTTTTTTTTTCATCAGGAAACATCGTCTTAAATTTTCTGTCAAGAGTTATGGCGGGCGGCGGCGCTCCTTTCGGTGGCATCCCCGCGCGCGGCGCGCAGCCAGCCGAGCGTCGCGTCAGTCGCCGCGCCGCCGTTGTATTCCGCGCCCAGCGGCTGGTCCCAGTCGATCCGGGCCAGCGTGTCGAAAAGCTGCCCATAGTCCAGATCGCCGTGGTCGGGCGCGCCCCGGTCGGGGACGGAGGCGATCTGCACATGGCCTATCAGATCGCGCAGATCCCGCAGCCTGCCGCAGGCGTCGCCCTCGGTGCGCTGCACGTGATAGCAGTCGAACATCAACTTCAGGTTGGGGTGGCCAAGGCTCTCTATCAGGGCCCGGGCCTGCCGGGTGTCGCGCAGGAAATAGGCGGGGACGTCGTGAGGGTTGAGCGGCTCGATCAGGACCGTCAGCCCCAGCGGCGCGGCCAAGGTGCAGGCATACTCCAGCGCATCGGCAAAGCTGCGCGCTGCTGCCCCCTCCGCCGCCTCCTGCGCAGGGGGGCGTCCGGCCATCACATGCACGCAGCGCGCCCCGATGCGCGCGGCATAATCCGTCGCCTGCCGGATCGCGGCGCGGGCATCGGCCTCTCGTCCCGGCAGGGCGGACAGCCCGAACTCCCCCGCCTCCGGCGCGCCGGGGCTTGTGTTCAGGCTGATCATCGTCATTCCGCTGCGGCTGAGGGCCTGCGCGATGGATGCGGCGTCATGGGCATAGGGCCAATGACACTCGACCGCGTCGAACCCCGCCCCGGCAGCCGCCTCGATGGCCTCGGGCAGGGGCCGGTCCGTCCAGAGCATCCCGAGGTTCGCCGAAAACCGCATGTTCACCATCCCTTGTTGCACCCGCGATGCGCAGGGATCTAGCAGCATACCGCCCGCCGCGACACCCGGCGCGTCAGGACCGGAGCCGGGACAGGCGGGGCAGGACAGGGGGGCGGGGACGCAGGATCGGGGCTTTCATTCCCGCCGTTCTGTCGGCATGGATCGGACACGGCGGCGCCCCTGCGCGCGGCAAGGAGCAGCAGGGAGCGGCAGGGACGGAACCGCCGCCGCCTGCCCGCGTTTTGCCGACGACAGCCGCAGGGGACCGGAACGGATGGCGGCGCAGAAGGGGGACATCGGGATGACACACAGAACCACGCGCGCCGCGCCGCATGGGCCCGTCGGTGAGGTCGCCGCATGAGCACGCTGGACCGGCTGGCCGAGATGCACGGCATTCCCGAGACCTATCGCGACGCGCATGACACGCTGCGCGAGGTGCCGCAGGGCACCCGCGCCGCGATACTGGCCGCGATGGGCCTCGACCCTGCGGCGCCGGACGCACCCTGCGACGCCCCGCCCGACCGGGCGCTGGCGGCCCCCGAGGATCGCTGCTTTCTGCCGCCGGATCTGCAAAGGGCGCCGGGCTGGGGGCTGTTCTGCCAGCTTTATGAACTGCGCTCCGCGCGCAACTGGGGCATCGGCGATTTCGCCGATCTCGCCGCGCTCGCAGATATCGCGGGGCGGCGGGGGGCCGATTTTCTCGGGGTGAACCCGCTGCACGCGCTGTTCCTCGCCGCGCCGGAACGGTGCAGCCCCTTCGCGCCCTCGCACCGCAGTTTTCTCAATCCGCTCTATATCGCGGTGGATGAGGTGCCGGGCCATGCCGCGCCCGCGCCCGAAAGGCTGGCGGCGGCACGGGCGGGCGACCGGGTCGATTACCCGGCCGTCGCGGCGCTGAAGCTGGCCTCGCTGCGCGCCGCTTTCGACCGCAGGCCCTTTGCCGACGCCGAGGCGCGGCGCGATCACGACGACTGGGTCGCGGGGCGCGGCGACGGGCTGCGCCGCCACGCGCTGTTCGAGACGATCTCGGCCCGCATGGTCGCCCTGGGCCACGGCGCGGGCTGGATGTCCTGGCCCGGGGAATGGCGCGACCCCGACGGCGCCCGCGCCCGCGCGCTGGCCGGGGAGGCGCCGCGCGACATCGCCTTTTACCAGTGGCTGCAATGGGTCGCGGACCGGCAGCTCGCCCATGCGCAGGCCGTGGCGCTGGGGGCGGGAATGCGCGTGGGCCTCTACCTTGACCTCGCGGTGGGCGAGGCGCCCGACGGCTCCGCCGGCTGGGGCGGGGCGCACATGCTGCGGGGCCTGCGCATCGGCGCGCCCCCCGATCTGTTCCAGAGCGAGGGCCAGGACTGGGGCCTTGCCGCGCCGTCCCCCGCCGCGCTGGAGGCGCAGGATTTCGCCCCCTTCCGCGACATGATCCGGGCGCAGCTGGATCACGCCGGAGCGCTGCGCATCGACCACGCCATGGCGCTGTGGCAGCTGTTCCTGATCCCCGACGGCAAGCGCGCGCCCGATGGCGGATACCTGCGCTATCCCGCCCGCGCGTTGCTGCGGGTGCTGGCGGAGGAATCGCACCGCGCCCGCGCCCTGATCGTGGGCGAGGATCTGGGCTCCGTGCCCGATGGTTTCCGCGAGGTGATGGCGCAGGCGCGCATCCTGTCCTATCGCCTGCTCTATTTCGAGCAGGACGCGCAGGGCTTCCTGCCTGCGCAGGCCTACCCGGCAGAGGCGCTGGCCTGTCTGTCCACGCATGACCTGCCGACGCTGGCCGACTGGTGGCAAGCGCGCGACATCGCGCTGCGGCTGGAACACGGGCTGGTCGATGCGGCGACCACCCGCCGACACGAGCGCGACCGGGCGCGCGAACGCGGCGACCTGCTGCGCGCCCTGCGCGAGGCCGGGCTGATCGGCGACGGCCCGCGCGAGACCGACCCGCAGCTGCCGCCGGGCGTGGCGCTGGCCGCGCATCTTTTCGCGGGGGGCGCGCCTTCGGTGCTGGTGGCGGTGCGGCTGGCCGATCTGGCGGGGCCGCAGGCCCCGACCAACCTGCCCGGCACATCCGAGCAATACCCCAACTGGCAACTGCGCAGCCCCACCCCGCTCGAGGTGCTTGAGACGCTGCCGGGGTTCAGCGAAACGGCGCGGCGCCTGTCGGAACTGCGCCCGCGCGGCCAGGGCGGCAGGCCGACGCCCGCACGGATCGGATAGCAGGTCGGGGTCGCCCCCCTCGTTTGCCCCCCTTTGCGGCCGATACGGCTGCCGGGCGGCGCGGTTGCGGCTTCTTCTGGTTGAAAATATCCACGCGCTGACGGATGCTTCGACAGCGGCCGGTCCGATATTTCAGGCGACCTGCGGAACCTCTGGCGGTTCACATCGTTTCTTAAGGAGCGCGGGAAGGTGGCGACGGGGGCACGCCTTCGGCCGGGATACGCGTCACGATCTCTTGTCCTCCGCCACATTATTGCAGGGGAACCGCGCCGCGCGGGCATAGTGAATGAAATCTCCTAAATCGACCCGAGACACAGGCCGCGCGACGGCACAGGCCAAGGCCCGCTCGAAGATCGCGTCCGAGACTGCTTCCGAGACTGCGGCGCGCACGGCTGGGTCCGCGAAGGGCACCGTGCCGAAGGACATCGCGGCGCTGGCCGCCGCGCGCATCGCCATCGAAGGGGTGGAACCCGAGATCGACGGCGGCCGCTTCGCCGCGCGCGCCGTGGCGGGCCGTGCCCTGGTGATCGAGGCGGACGCCTTTTCGGACGGGCACGACGTGATCCGCGTGGCGGTGCAATATGGCCCCGCGCAGGCGCGGCGCTGGCAGGAAACCGAGATGCGCTTCGTCGTCAACGACCGCTGGCGGACCAGCGTGACGTTCGACACGCCGGGCGCGCATGGCTTCACCCTGGTGGCATGGCGCGACCTCTTCGGCGCCTGGCACCGCGACACCGCCAAGAAGATCGCCGCCGGTCAGCCCGTCGCCCTGGAGGCCGAGGAGGGCCGCCAGCTGGTCGAGCAGGCGCTCGGCGCCGCGGACACGTCCGGCAAATCCAGATCCGGGTCCGCGAAAGCCGGTCCTGACGCGTCCGACCGCGCGGCGCTGGAGGATCTGGCGCGGCGGTTGAACATTGCCGACACCGACGCGCGGATCGACGCGCTCATGAGCGACGCGACGCTGGCGCTGATGCACCGCGCGGGGCCGCGCGCCAATGTCACCACCTACGCGAAAAAGCTGCCGGTGATGGTCGACCGCGAGGCGGCGGCCTTCTCGGCCTGGTACGAGCTTTTGCCCCGCTCGCAGGGCGAGGACGGGCGGCACGGCACCTTTCACGATGTGATCGACAAGCTGCCCTACGTGCGCGATCTGGGGTTCGACGTGCTTTACTTTCCGCCGATCCACCCGATCGGGCGCATCAACCGCAAGGGGCGCAACAACACGCTGACCCCCGCGCCCGACGATCCCGGCAGCCCCTATGCCATCGGCTCCGACGAGGGGGGGCACAAGGCGGTGCACCCCGAGCTGGGCACGATTGAAGATTTCGACCGGCTGGTCGCCGAGGCCAATGCCCAGGGGCTGGAGATCGCGCTCGATTTCGCGATCCAGTGCTCGCCCGACCACCCCTGGATCAAGGCGCATCCCGAATGGTTCGATTGGCGCCCCGACGGCACCATCAAATTCGCCGAGAACCCGCCCAAGAAGTATGAGGATATCGTCAACGTCCACTTCTACCGCGACGCCATCCCCGACCTGTGGTTCGAGCTGCGCGACACCGTGCTCTACTGGGTGGATCACGGGGTGAAGATCTTTCGCGTCGACAACCCCCACACCAAGCCTTTCCCGTTCTGGGAATGGATGATCGGAGAGGTGCGCGCCCGCCACCCCGACACGGTTTTCCTGGCCGAGGCCTTCACCCGGCCCAAGGTCATGCGCAGGTTGGCGAAGGTGGGGTTCAACCAGTCCTATTCCTACTTCACCTGGCGCAACACCAAGGCGGAGCTGACGGAATATCTGACCGAGCTGACGACGAGCGAGAGCCGCCATTACATGCGGCCGAATTTCTTCGTCAACACGCCCGACATCAACCCCTACTTCCTGCAGACCTCGGGGCGGCCGGGGTTCCGCACGCGGCTGGTGCTGGCGGCGGGGCTGGGCGGCAACTACGGCGTCTACAACGGCTATGAGATCTGCGAGGCCGCGCCCGTCCCGGGGAAGGAGGAATACCTCGACAGCGAGAAATATCAGCTGCGCCAGTGGGATTTCGACCAGCCGGGCCACATCAAGGACGACATCCGCCTGATGAACCGGATTCGGCAGGCGCATCCGGCGATGCGCGATTTCACCAACCTGCGCTTCTACCGCGCCGATCACCCGCAGGTGCTGGCCTTCGGGCGGATGGACGAGGCCACGGGCAGCTACCTTCTGTTCCACGTCAACCTCGATCCGTTCAATGCCTGCGATTTCACCTTGGAGGTGCCGCTGTGGGAGTTCGGCCTGCCCGACGACGCCTCGATCGAGGTGCAGGACGCGATCCACGGCAACCATTTCACCTGGCACGGCAAGACGCAGTGGCTGCACCTCGACCCGCATGAGCGCCCCTATGCCATCTGGCGGCTGCTGCCGCCGGGGGGGCTGCGCGCATGAAGGACGACATGGACAAGAAAGAAGACGGCTTGGACCGCAGCAAACGCGATTGGTACAAGGATGCGCTGATCTACCAGGTGCATGTGAAGGCCTATCAGGACAGCAACGGCGACGGCATCGGCGATTTCAAGGGGCTGATGCAGCGGCTGGACCATGTGCAGGACCTGGGCGCGACGGCGATCTGGCTGCTGCCCTTCTATCCCTCTCCGCTGCGCGACGACGGCTATGACATCGCCGAATACAAGGCGATCAACCCGCAATACGGCGACATGGACGATTTCCGCGCCTTCGTGGAGGAAGCCCACCGCCGCGGGCTGCGCGTCATCACCGAGCTGGTGATAAACCACACCTCGGACCAGCACGAATGGTTCCAGCGCGCGCGCAACGCCCCCGCGGGCAGCCCCGAGCGGGATTTCTACGTCTGGTCCGACGACGACAGCCGGTTTTCCGAGACGCGGATCATCTTCACCGATACCGAGACCTCGAACTGGGCCTGGGACCCGGTGGCCAAGCAATATTACTGGCACCGCTTCTTCAGCCATCAGCCGGATCTGAACTTCGACAACCCCAAGGTGATGGAAGAGGTGCTGAACGTCATGCATTTCTGGCTGGACATGGGCGTCGACGGGCTGCGGCTGGACGCGATCCCCTATCTGGTGGAGCGCGACGGCACCAACAACGAGAACCTGCCCGAAACCCATGAGGTGCTGAAGGCGATCCGGGCGGATCTGGACAGGCACTACCCCGACCGGATGCTGCTGGCGGAGGCCAACCAGTGGCCCGAGGACACGCGCCCCTATTTCGGCGAGGGCGACGAGTGCCACATGGGGTTCCACTTTCCGCTGATGCCGCGCATGTACATGGCCGTGGCGCAGGAAGACCGCCACCCGATCACCGACATCATCCGTCAGACGCCAGAGATCCCCGAGGATTGCCAATGGGCGATCTTCCTGCGCAACCATGACGAGCTGACGCTGGAAATGGTCACCGACAAGGAACGCGACTACCTGTGGGAGACCTACGCCGCCGACAAGCGCGCACGGATCAACGTCGGCATCCGCCGCCGTCTGGCCCCGCTGATGCAGAACGACCGCCGCAAGATCGAGCTGCTGAATTTCCTGCTGATGTCGATGCCCGGCACGCCGATCCTCTATTACGGGGACGAGATCGGCATGGGCGATAACTATTACCTCGGCGACCGGGACGGGGTGCGCACCCCGATGCAATGGTCGCCCGACCGCAACGGCGGCTTTTCCCGCGCCAATCCGCAGCAGCTGTACCTGCCCGCGATCCAGGATGTGATCCACGGGTTCCAGGCGGTGAACGTGGAATCGCAGCAGACCGACCCGTCGTCGCTGCTCAACTGGATCAAGCGGATGATCGCGGTGCGCCAGAACCACGACGTGTTCGGCCGAGGCGAGATGAAGCTGCTCTACCCGTCGAATCGCAAGGTTCTGGTCTATGTGCGCGAGCATGAGGGCGAGGCGGTGCTGTGCGTGGCCAACCTGTCGCGATCCGCGCAAGCGGTGGAGATCGACCTGTCGGACTATCGCGGCCGCGCCCCGGTGGAGCTGACGGGACATTCGCATTTCCCCGCGGTGGGCGATCTGCCTTACCAGATCACCCTGCCGGCCTATGGGTTCTACTGGTTCATACTGGCCGACGAGGGGCAGGCGCCGCAGTGGTCGGCGGCCACGCAGCAGGTCCTGCCGGAATTTCTGACCCTGACCACCCGCGACGGGCGGCTCGGCACCGCGCTTTCGGGGCGCGAGGGGCGGCAGCTGTTGCAGGAGACGCTGCCGAAATTCCTGCCGTTGCAGCGCTGGTTCGCCAGCAAGGATCGTCGCATCACCGGCATTTCCATGCGCCAGCTGGCCGAGCTGGGCGAGGGCGGTGCCTATGCGCTGTCGGAACTGTCGGTCGAGGTCGAGGGCGCCGGGACGCAGCGCTATCTGCTGCCGCTGTCGGCCCGCTGGGGCGAGGACAACCTGAGCTTCGGCGCGCCGTCGCTGGGCGCGACCATCGCCAAGCTGCGCTCGGGTCCGCGGGTGGGGGCGCTGGTCGACGGGACCGCCGATGGCGAGATGGCGCAGACCCTGCTGGAGGCGCTGAGATCGGACGCGCGCGCCGGTTCCGCCGCCGGGGGCGTCGTCTTCCGCGGCACCGACCGGCTGCGCGGCATCGAGGAGCCGGGCAGCCCGCGCCTGCTGGCGGTGGAGCAATCCAACGCCTCCATCGCCTTTGGCGACCGGATCATCCTCAAGGTCTATCGCCGGTTGCGCAGCGGCGTGCAGCCCGACGTGGAGGTCGCGCGTTTCCTGACCGAGGTGGCGCGGTTCGAACACACGCCCGCGCTGCTGGGCGAGGTGTCCTTCCTCGAGGACGGCCAGGCGCCGACCTCGCTTGCCGCGGCGTTCGAATATGTGGCCAACCAGGGCGACGCCTGGGCCGCGCTGACCGATGCGCTCGACCGCGATCTGGAACAATTTGAGCTGCTGCCCCAGCCCGCCGAGGACGAGGAGGCCCCTGAACCGCCCGCCTACGCCTACCGGCTGGACATGGGCGCTATCCTGGGCACCCGCACGGCGGAATTGCACCGCGCGCTGGCCACGCCCACCGACGATCCCGATTTCGCGACCGAGCAGATCACCGCGCAGGATCTGGAAGGCTGGGCCGATGAGGTCGAGGCCGAAACCGCGCAGATGCTGGCCGCGCTGGAACGCAATGTGGCCGGGCTGGATGAGGACGCGCGGGCGGCGGCGCGTGCGGTGCTGGACCGCGCCGACGCGCTGAAGGCGCGCGCGGGCGCGATCCGCGGCATGACCCCTTCGGGGCGGCGGTCGCGCATTCACGGCGATTACCACCTGGGGCAGGTGCTGACGGTGCAGAACGACGTGTCGATCATCGATTTCGAGGGCGAGCCCAAGCGCACGCTGGAGGAACGCCGCGCCAAATCGTCGCCGCTGCGCGATGTGGCGGGGATGCTGCGCTCGCTCGATTACGCGGCATGGTCGGCGCTGAACCACCGGGTCGGCATGGGTGCCGACCGCGCGCGGCTGGTGCCGCGCGTCGAGGCCTGGCGCCGGATGGCGGTCGCGCAGTTCATGGCCGCCTACCGCGACAGCATCGAGGGCGTCGCGAGCTATCCGCAGGACCCGGCATTCGAGGCCGCGCTGCTGGACCACTTCCTGATCCAGAAGGCCGTCTATGAGGTGGGCTACGAGCTTTCGAGCCGTCCCGCCTGGGCGGGCATCCCGCTCAACGGGCTTTTGGGTGTTATCGAAAAAGAAGGCGAAAACTGATGGGCAAGAACGACACTCCCGCCACCGCTCTGCCGGGGCCCGAGGCGGTCGAGGCGATCATCCGCGGCCGCCACGGCGATCCGTTCGCGGTGCTCGGGCTGCATGTGCAGGGCAGGGGCGCGCCGCTGATCAACGTCTTCGCGCCGGAGGCCGCCGAGGTGCATGTGCTGGACGACAGGACCGGCAAGGATCTGGGCGCGCTCGACCGGCTGAGCGCCGAGGGCTTCTTCTCCGGCAAGATCGCGGGCAAGCGCGGGCGCTTCGCCTACCGGCTGCGGCTGCGGGCGGGCGACCAGCAGTGGGAGCGCCGCGACGCCTACGCCTATCCGCCGGTGCTGGGCGAGATGGACGAATATTTCATGGCGGAGGGGCGCCACGAGGAGCTGTACCACCGTCTGGGTGCGCATCCCGCGCAGGTCGAGGGCGTGCCCGGCACCGCCTTTGCCGTCTGGGCGCCCAACGCGCGCCGGGTCAGCGTGGTGGGCCATTTCAACGCCTGGGACGGGCGCCGCCACCCGATGCGCAGGCGCGCGGGCGGCGGGTTGTGGGAGTTGTTCCTCCCCGACATCGGGCCGGGCGAGCTTTACAAGTTCGAGCTCGTCGGCGCCCAGGGCGAGACGCTGCCGCTGAAGGCCGACCCGCTCGCCTTTGCGCAGGAACCCGCACCCGGCACCGCCTCCATCGTCACCGGGTTGCCGCACCATGACTGGGCCGACCGCGACTGGATCGAGACCCGCGCCGAGGCGCAATCGCGCAATGCGCCCGTGTCGATCTACGAGGTGCATCTGAACAGCTGGCGCCGGGGCGAGGGCGACAGCGTGCTCGATTACCGCACCGCCGCACGGCAGCTCGCGGATTACGCGCTCGACATGGGGTTCACCCATATCGAGTTGCTGCCGATCAGCGAACATCCCTTCACCGGGTCCTGGGGCTATCAGCCCATCGGCATGTTCGCCCCCACCAGCCGCCACGGCCGCCCCGAGGATTTCGCGGCCTTCGTCGATACGCTGCACGCCGCCGGTGTGGGGGTGATCGTCGACTGGGTGCCCGCGCATTTCCCGTCGGATGCGCACGGGCTGGTGCGGTTCGACGGCACCGCGCTTTATGAGCATGAGGACCCCCGGCTGGGGTTCCACAAGGACTGGAACACGCTGATCTACAATTTCGGCCGCAACGAGGTGGCGAATTTCCTGCGCGCCAGCGCGCTCTACTGGATCGACCAGTACCATGTCGACGCGCTGCGCGTGGATGCGGTCGCCTCGATGCTGTATCTCGATTATTCGCGCAACGCGGGGGAATGGGTGCCCAATCGTCACGGCGGCCGCGAAAACCTGGAAGCCATCGATTTCCTGCGCGGCACCAATGCGCAGGTGGCGGCGCGCCACGCGGGCGCGGTCACGATCGCCGAGGAAAGCACCGCCTTTCCCGGCGTCAGCCGCCCGGTGGATCAGGGCGGGCTCGGGTTCAACTTCAAGTGGAACATGGGCTGGATGCACGACACGCTGGAATACATGCAGACCGATCCGCTTTACCGTCAGTACCACCACGACAAGATGACCTTCGGCATCCACTACGCCTATTCGGAGGATTTCGTGCTGCCGCTGAGCCACGATGAGGTGGTGCACGGCAAGGGATCGCTGCTGGGCAAGATGCCGGGCGACCGCTGGCAGAAATTCGCGAACTTGCGGGCCTATTTCGGCTTCATGTGGACCCATCCCGGCAAGAAGCTGCTGTTCATGGGCGGCGAGTTCGCGCAGGAGCGCGAATGGAACCACGACCGCAGCCTGGATTGGCACCTGCTGGACGATGACGCGCACAGCGGCATCCAGAAGCTGGTGCGCGATCTGAACCGCGTCTACCGCGATACGCCCGCGCTGCACCGTCACGATTGCGATCCGCAGGGGTTCGAGTGGATCGACGGCGGCGACGTGCAGGGAAATGTGTTCGTCTACCTGCGCCGCGGGAACGAACACGACCGTCCCGTCGTTGTCGTCTGCAACATGGCCCCCGTGGTGCGCGACGAATACCGCGTCGCGCTGCCGCAGGACGGCCAGTGGCGAGAACTTCTGAACACCGACGCCGCGGTCTACGGCGGCTCCAATGTCGGCAACGCGGGCAGCTTCCGCGCCAGCGGGCAGGAACATCTGGGCCGCCCCGCGTCCGTTTCCCTGACACTGCCGCCGCTGGCGTGCCTCATCCTTGCACCGGATATGTAGACCATGAATAAATCTGAGCATCTCCCCCAACCCGGGTCGCAGTTTCCTCTCGGGGCCCATTGGGATGGCTCGGGCGTCAACTTCGCCCTGTTTTCGGCCAATGCCACCAAGGTGGAGCTGTGCCTGTTCGACGAGAAGGGGCGGCGCGAGATCGACCGCATCGCCCTGCCGGAATACACCCATGAGGTCTGGCACGGGTATTTCCCGCGCGTGCGGCCGGGTCAGCGCTACGGCTACCGGGTACATGGCCCCTACGCGCCCGAGGCGGGGCACCGCTTCAACCCGGCCAAGCTGCTGCTCGATCCCTACGCGCTGGCGCTGAAGGGCAACCTGCGCTGGCACGATGCGCTGTTCGGCTACAAGATCGGGCATGAAAAGCAGGATTTCGCGATCGACCGGCGCGATTCGGCCTTCGTGATGCCCAAATGCGTGGTGGTGGACCCCGCGCATACCTGGGGCGGCGACATCCGCCCCGATGTGCCCTGGTCGCAATCGGTGATCTACGAGGCGCATGTCAAGGGCATGACCGCGCGCCATCCCGACCTGTCGGAACGCATCCGCGGCACCTTCGAGGGGCTGGCCGATCCGCGCGTCATCGACCATCTGGTCAAGCTCGGCGTGACGGCGGTGGAACTGCTGCCGACGCAGGCGTTCTTCGACGACCGCTATCTGGTGGAAAAGGGGCTGACGAACTTCTGGGGTTACAACACGCTGGGCTTTTTCGCCCCCGCGCCGCGTTTCCTGACCGACGGCGGCAGCATCCATGAGTTCAAGCTGATGGTCCGCCGCCTGCACGAAGCGGGGATCGAGGTTATCATGGATGTGGTCTACAACCACACCGCCGAGGGCAACCACCTGGGCCCGACGCTTTCGTTCCGGGGCATCGACAATGCCAGCTACTACACACTGGCCGACGATCCGCGCTATTACTTCGACACCACCGGGTGCGGTAACTCGCTGAACCTGCGGCACACGCGGGTGTTGCAGATGGTCATGGACAGCCTGCGCTACTGGGTGGAGGAGTGCCACGTCGACGGGTTCCGCTTCGATCTGGCCTCGACGCTGGGACGCGAACGCGACCGTTTCGACATGCACGCCGTCTTTCTGGAGGCCACGCGCCAGGACCCGGTGCTGAGCCGCGTCAAGCTGATCGCCGAGCCCTGGGACACCGGGCCCGACGGCTATCAGGTCGGCAATTTTCCTCCGGGCTGGGCGGAATGGAACGACCGCTACCGCGACACCACCCGCGCCTTCTGGAAGGGCGACGCGGGCACCGCCGCCGATCTGGCGGGCGGGCTGCTGGGGTCTGCCGACAGGTTCGAGAAACAGGGCCGCCGTCCCTGGGCCAGCGTCAATTTCGTCACCGCCCACGACGGGTTCACCCTGATGGATCTGGTCAGCTACAACGACAAGCACAACGAGGCCAACGGCGAGGACAACAACGACGGCCATTCGCACAACCTCAGCTGGAACTGCGGCGCCGAGGGGGAAACCGACGACGCGGCGATCATCGCGCTGCGCGACCGTCAGCGGCGCAACATCATGACGACCCTGTTGATGTCGCAGGGCCTGCCGATGATCCTGTCGGGCGATGAGATCGGCCGCAGCCAGGGCGGCAACAACAACAGCTATTGCCAGGACAGCGAGATGAACTGGCTGCAATGGGAGGATCTGGACGAGCGGCAGACCTCGTTCCGGGAATTCACCTCGCGGCTGATCGAGATCCGCCACGCCCACCCGCTGCTGCGCGCGGAACGCTTCCTGCACGCCGACGGCACCCCCGTGCGCGCCCGCTGGCGGCGCCCGGACGGCGAGGAAATGCAGCCCGAGGACTGGGACAATTCGGAAACCCGCGCGCTGGTGCTGCATCTGGAACGCGAGGGCGAGACGCTGCTGCTGATGTTCAACGCGGCACATGAGCCGGTGACCTTCAGCCTGCCGGAGCCGCTGGCGAGCGGCTGGATGCTGCTGGTCGACACGGCCGAGGGGCTGGCCGCCCCGCATGGCGCGGGCGTGCAGCAGGACGGCCCCGTCGAGATGCCCGAGCGCAGCATGCGGGTGATGACCAGCGTGGCGGCCTGAGCAATGAAACCCGGCGCGGCAGGGAGGATGCCATGAACACGGACAGACGTTGGCAATGGGGCGCGCAGCTTGACCCGGCGGGGCGCGCGCGGTTTCGCCTGTGGGCGCCGCGGCATGGGGCGATCGCGCTGCGCGCGGGCGGGCGCGACCGCCCGATGCAGGCCGTGGGCGACGATTGGTTCGAGCTGACGACCGACGATCTGGCGGCGGGGACGGACTATGCCTTTGTCCTGCCCGATGGCACCGCGGTGCCCGATCCCGCCGCGCGCGCGCAGTCGGGCGATGTGCATTCGCCCTCGGTGCTGACCGCGCCCGGCGGCTACGACTGGCAGCACCCGCTGCCCGCGCGCGGCTGGGAAGAGGCGGTGATCTATGAACTGCACATCGGCACCTTCACCGAGCAGGGCACCTTTGCCGCGGCGATCGAAAAGCTGGCCGAACTGGCCGAAACCGGCATCACCGCGATCGAACTGATGCCGGTCGCGCAATTCGCGGGCCGGCGCGGCTGGGGCTACGACGGGGTGCTGCTTTACGCCCCGCACAACGCCTATGGCACGCCCGACGAGATGAAGGCGCTGATCGATGCCGCGCATGGGCACGGGATGATGGTGCTGCTCGACGTGGTCTACAATCACTTCGGTCCCGAGGGGAATTACCTGGGCGCCTATGCCAATTTCTTCGACGCGGCGCGGCACACCCCCTGGGGCGGCGCAATCGCTTACGAAGAGCCGCATGTGCGCGCCTTCTTCACCGAAAACGCGCTCTATTGGCTCGATGAGTTCCGGCTCGACGGTCTGCGGCTCGACGCGATCGACCATATCGTCGATCCGTCGGAGCCCGAGCTGCTGGTGGAGCTGGCGCAGATGCTGCGCCGCGAGCTGCCGGACCGGCCGGTGCATCTGACGACCGAGGACAACCGCAACATCACCCGTCTGCACGCGCGCGGCCCGGCTGGCGAGGTGACGCTGCACACCGCCGAATGGAACGATGATTTCCACAACGTGGCGCATGTGATCGCCAGCGGCGAATCCGAGGGCTACTACGTCGAATTCACCCGCAACCACTGGGCGTTGTTCGCCCGCGCCCTGGCCGAAGGGTTTGCCTATCAGGGGCAGGTGTCCCCCCATTCCGGTCGGGCGCGCGGCGTGCCGTCGGCGCATCTGCCGCCGACCGCCTTCGTCGATTTCCTGCAAAACCACGACCAGATCGGCAACCGCGCCTTCGGCGAGCGGCTGATCACCCTGACGCGCGCCGAGCGGCTGCACGCGTTGCAGGCGATCCTGCTGCTGTCGCCGCACATCCCGCTGCTGTTCATGGGCGAGGAGTTCGACGAGCACCGCCCGTTCTGTTTCTTCACCGATTTTCACGGCGAGCTGGCGGATGCCGTGCGCCAGGGGCGACGGGCGGAATTCGCCGATTTCGCCGCCTTCGCGGGCGATCACGACCAGCTTTCCCATATTCCCGACCCCAACGATCCGGACACCTTCGCGGCCTCCAGGCTCGACTGGGCGCGCGCGGCCTCGCCCGAGGGGCGGCAGGCGCGCGCCCGGCTGCGCGATTTGCTGGCGTGCAGGCACCGCCACATCGTGCCGCATCTGCGCGGTGCGGGCGCCGATGCCGGGCGCATCGTGGCCCAGGACGAAGGCGCGGTGTCGATCGACTGGCGCCTGTCGGGCGCGATGCTGCGGCTGCGCACCAATCTTGCCGACGTACCGAACCCGCTGGCCCCCGCGCGCGGGGAGGCGATCTGGGGCGCGGGCGCCGACGCACTGCCCGCCGCGCCCGCGTGCAGCGTACATGTCTTTCTCGATCGCGGAGCCACCGAATGACGACCCACCCCAGGATCGCGACCTACCGGGTCCAGTTCCGCGACGGCATGACCTTCGACAAGGCGGTGGAGGTGGTGCCCTATTTGCAAGGCCTGGGGGTCAGCCACCTCTACGCCTCGCCGATCTTTACCGCGACCGCGGGGTCGACCCATGGCTACGATGTCACCGACTACAACGAGATCGACCCCGCCATCGGCGGGCGCGAGGGGTTCGAGCGGCTGTCGCGCGCGCTGAAGGCTGCAGGCATGGGGCTGATGATCGACATCGTGCCGAACCACATGGCGGCTACGCTCGAAAACGCCTGGTGGCGCGAGGTGGTGGAACAGGGGCAGGCGGCGCCCCATGCCGGGCATTTCGACATCGACTGGTCGCGGCCGCTGACCCTGCCGGTGCTGGGCGAGGGGTTCGACGCGGTGCGGGCCGAGGGCGGCTTCACCCTCGCGCGCGATCGAAAGGACCGGGGGCTGGTGCTGCGCTATTACGACAATGACGTGCCGCTCGCGCCCTCGAGCTATGCGCTGCTGGCCGAGGCCGCGCCCGGCGACGACCGGCTTGCCGCGCTGGCGCGAAACGCACCGCGCGACGGGGCGGCGGCGGCGTTGGCCGCGCTCGACGATCCGGCGGCGCTGGATGCGGTTCTCGCCCGGCTGGGGGGGGACGGCGGGCTGCTGTCGCGCCTGCATGAGGCGCAGCCCTGGCGGTTGACCTATTGGCGCGAGGCGCGGCGCGACCTCAGCTATCGCCGCTTCTTCGAGGTCACCGGGCTGGTCGGCACCCGCGTCGAGGACCCGGCCGTCTTCGACGACATCCACCGGCTGACGCTGGAGCTGCTGCGCGAGGGGCATGTCGATGCCTTGCGCATCGATCATATCGACGGGCTGGCCGACCCGGCGGGCTATCTCGCGCGGCTGCGCGAGGCGGCCGGGGCGGCCAGGGCGGATGTCTGGCTGGTGGTGGAAAAGATCCTCGAAGGACGCGAGGAGATGCCCCAGCACTGGCCGATCGAGGGCACCACGGGCTATGAATTCATCGCCTGCATGGCCGACCTGATGCTGCCGCCCGAAGGGGCCGAGGCGCTGGACGCGACCCACGCCGCGCTTGCGCAGGCCCCGGGGCCGGAGGCGCGGCGCGATGCGGCCAAGCGGCGGATCGTGGAATACAACTTCGCCGGGGAACTGGCGCGGCTGACCGCTCTGCTGGCCGCGCGCGCGCGCGGGGTCGATCCCGCGCTGCTGTCGGAGGCGCTGCGCGAGCTGGCGGTGGCGCTGCCGGTTTACCGCACCTACGGCGATGCGAGCGGCTTTTCCGAGGCGGACCGCGCATTGCTCGACCGGGTGGCCGCGCGCGCGCTGGAAGGCGCGGACCCGCGTGCGCTGAGTGCGGCGCGGCGCGCGCTCGGCGCGGCGGACGCCCATGAGCTGCGCGCCCGGTTCCAGCAGCTGACCGGGCCCGCGATGGCGAAGGCGGTCGAGGATACGCTGTTCTACCGGCACAACGCGGTGCTCGCGGCCAATGAGGTCGGCTGCGATCCGCTGCATCCGCCGGGGGGCGTGGATGCGGTGCATGCGGCGTTCTCGCGCCGCGCGACCTCGCACCCCGAGGCGCTGAACGCCACGTCGACGCATGATACCAAACGCGGCGAGGATGCGCGCGCGCGGCTCTATGCCTTGGCCGAGGCCCCTTCGGAATGGGCGGCGGCCGTGTCGCGCTGGCGCGCTGCCGCGGCCCCCTGGCGCGCGGGCGAGACCCCGGAACCTGCGATCGAATGGGCGATCTACCAGGCGCTTGCCGGGATCTGGCCCGAGGGCGACACCCCGCCCGACGCCGCGACGCTGAAGGCCCTGGCCGGACGGTTCGAGGAGTATCTGGTCAAGCTGCTGCGCGAGGCCAAGCTGCGCAGCGATTGGGAAAACCCCGATGAGGCCTATGAGGGACGTGTCTGCGCCTATGCGCGGCGGCTGCTGTCGCCGGACGCGACCGAGTTTCAGCGCGATTTCACCGCCACGCTGCGCCCCTTTGCGCAGGCGGGGCGCCTCAACAGCCTTGTGCAGACCCTGCTGAAGACCACCGCGCCCGGGGTGCCCGACCTTTACCAAGGGGCGGAGGGGGGCGATTTTTCGCTCGTGGACCCCGACAACCGGCGGCCTGTCGATTACGCCGGGCTGCGCGCGCTGCCGCAGGGCGGCGCGCTGGCCGGGCCCGACGATCTGGCACGCGCGAAGACCGGGCTGCTGCGCCGCGCATTGGCCGAGCGGCAGCGCGCCCCGGCGCTTTACGCGCGCGGCGACTACCGGCCGCTGCCGGTGGAAGGTGCGGGGGCGGACCGGATCTTTGCTTTCGCACGCAGCCATGAGGGGGCGCTGGCCGTCGTCGCGGTGCCGCTCCGCCCGCTGCAACCGCTGGATCAGATCGCCGCGCATCTGGTGCTGCCGGCCGACGCGCCCGCCTTGCGCAATGTGCTGGCCGAAGGCATCGCCGCGCCCGAAGGCACGCGGCTGCTGGATCTCGCGCCGCTGCTCGCGGGCTATCCGGTGGTGTTCCTTGCCTCCGACTGACCGCGCCGCGGACCGGCGACAGGATTGGGCGGGCCGCGATCGGGGCGCGGATACGCGCCCGCCCGAAGCCGCGCGGCAGGGACACGCAACATAATGCGAATTATAGGTTGGAAGCGCATGACCTGAAACGTGCGCCCCCGTGCTCCCTCGACTTCCTCGTCGTGCAAACGCGGCCGAAAGTCGGCTCAATCCTCGCGCAGGACCGATCCGTCTGTCGGCTTGCGCCGGATGTTGCGCTTCAGGTCCATGACGTAGCCGATCACGGCCGCGACCGCTTCCCAATGTTCCAGCGGAATTTGGCGGTCGACCTCGACCGCATCGTAGAGCGCGCGGGCAAGGGGGCGGTTCTCGACCACGGGCACCTCGGCCTCATGTGCCAGCTTGCGGATCTGCGCGGCCATCAGATCGGTGCCCTTGGCGACACAGACGGGCGCCTCGGATTCGCCCGCCTCATAGCGCAGCGCGACGGCGAAATGCGTGGGGTTGGTCAGCACCAGCGTGGCGCGGGGCACCGCCTGCGCGATCCGTTGGCGCGCGCGCGCGCGGCGCATCTCGGCGCGGCGGCCCTTGATCTGGGGGTCGCCCTCGGTATCCTTGTGCTCATCGCGGATATCCTTGATCGACATGCGCTGCTTGCGCCGCCAGTCGAAGCGTTTCCACAAGATGTCGACCAGCGCGATGAAGGCCACCAGGATCAGCGTCGCGACCAGGATCTTCGCCGCCTCGGTCCGGGCGTAGGAGGCGACGGCCTCGGGCAGCAGGCCCTGGGTCTGCCAGATCCGTTGCACCGCCTGCCAGGTGATGCCGAGCGCGATGGCGCCGACGACGAGCACCTTGACCACGCTCTTGACGAATTCCACCAGCGTCTGCGCCGAAAACAGCCGCTTGAGCCCCGCAAACGGTGAGACCTTGCTGAGTTTGGGTTTCAACCGTTCGGCGGCGACGACCACCTCGCCCTGCAGGGCCACGCCGACCAGCGCACCCACGACCATCAACGCCAGCACCGGCGACAGCGTGGCCGCGATGCCGCGCGCGAATTTGAGCCCGATCCCGCCGAGGTCGGCGACACCGCCCTGCCCCTGCCCGATCCCCAGCTGGCCCGCGTTTTCCAGCGCCCCGCGCAGGGTGCCGACCAGCTGCGCGCCGACGGCGGGCATGACATAGGCCACGATCGCGAACAGCGACAGCACCGACATCAGGTTGCCCGCTTCGCGCGAAGAGGCGACATCGCCCTTTTCGCGCGCCTTCTGCAACTTGCGCTCGGTCGGTTCCTCGGTCTTGTTCTGCTTGTCTTCGGTATCCTCGGCCATGCCCGCCCTTCAGAAAGTCAGCAGCCCCAGCCACTCGGCCAGGGCCTGCGTGAACCCACGCAGCATCATCGGTGCGGAAAACACAAGCACCGTCAGGCCCGCCAGGATCAGCACCGGCGCGGCGACGAAAAAGACCGGCAGGTTGGGCATCATTCGGTTGGCCAGCCCCAGCCCGAGGTTCAGCAGCAGGCCCATCACATAGAAGGGCGCGGCGATGGACATGCCCAGATAAAAGCTTTTCGAAACCGCGCGCACGATCTGTTCCGACAGGTCCTGCGGCATGATCCGGCCCGGAGGAAAGACATCGTAGCTCATCAGCATGGCGCGGATGATGAGATGGTGCATGTCGGTGGCGAAGATCAGCGCCACCGCCGCCAGCATCAGCCCGGTGGACACCATCGTCGATCCTTGGAAAGAGCCGATATTGGGCGCAAAGGCGTTCGCCAGCCCGGAAATCAGCCCGACTTGGTAGCCCGCGAATTGCAGGGATGTCAGCAGGATGCGCGCCGTGACGCCGATCCAGACCCCGATGGTGATTTCCAGCGCGAAACTGAGCACCAGCAGCCCCGGCGCGTCCAGCGAAAGCGGCCCCAGCCGGATCGTGGGCGCCAGCGCCAGCGCCAGCAGCAGCGCGGTCGCCAGCCGGTGGCGGGCGGGGATGAACGTCTCGCCGAAGCCGGGGACGAACATCATGAGCGCGCCCAGCCGCGCGAAGATCAGCGCCACGCCCAGAAACTCCGCCGAAAGCAGGGCGCCGAGGTCCATCGCTCAGCCTCCGATCGTGGCGACGGTGCGCAGGGAAACCTTCCGGTGCACCTCGTTGTGCGACATCACCGCCGTCAGCGGGCTGACACGTTCGAGCATCGAGCGCACGAAGCTGCGCACCTCGGGGCTGACCAGCAGCGCGGGCCATTCGTCCTGTTCGGCGTGGCGCTGGATCTCCTTGCGGGCGTCGACGACGAATTCCTGCACGCGCTGCGGCGACATGACGAAATTGCGTTCCTCGCCGTTGATGCGCAGCGCCTCGATGAACTCTTTCTCCCAGGCGCCCGACATGGTGATGACAGGGATATAGCCCTTGGGATCGACCAGCGACTTGCAGATCTGGTTGGCCAGCCGCTTGCGCACGGCCTCGGTGATCGACATCACGTTCGACGTGGTGCGCTTGGCCTCGGCGATGGCTTCGACGATCAGGGGCAGGTTGCGGATCGAAACCCGCTCGGCCAGCAGCGATTGCAGCACATGCTGGATCAGCACCACCGGGGCGCTGCCGGGGATCTCATTGGCCAGCTTCTGGTAGTCGCGGTCCAGCCCCTCGACCAGTTCCTGCGCGGCGCCATAGGTCATCAGCTCGGGCAGATGTTCCTTGACCACCTCGGTCAGATGGGTGGTGATGACGCTTTCGGGGTCCACCACGGTCAGCCCCTCGGCCTCGGCCTGGCGGGCATGTGCAGGGTCGATCCACAGCGCCTCCAGCCCGAAGGTCGGATCGCGTCCGCGCTCGCCGGGAATACTGGTGGCGCCGGGGTTCACGATCATCATGCCGAAGGGGCGAACCTCGCCCCGCGCGACCTCGACCCCCTGCACCAGCAGCGCATAGGTCCGCGCGGGCAGCATCGGTTCGTCCTTGATCCGCACCGAAGGCATGACAAAGCCGAATTCACGCGCAAACAGGTTGCGCAGGCTCTTGATCTTGCCCGCCAGCGCCGCATCGTCGCTGGAAATCAGCGGCACCAGCGCGTCGCCCAGCTCCAGCCGCAGATTGTCCAGCCGCAGCGTCTCGGTGACATTGTCGCTGTCCACCGCGGCGCTGGCTTTCTTTTCGGCCGCCTGCGCGTGTTCGGCCGCGCGGGCGGCGGCGTCGGTGCGGCGCTGCATCACGACGCCCAGCACGGCCATCAGCACGGCCATCGCCGCGAAGATGCCGATTGGAAAGCCGGGCAGCAGCCCGATCGCCAGCAACAGCCCCGCCGCCATGTAGAGCGCCTTGGGAAACCGGGCGAGCTGGCCCAGCACGGCCTCGTTCGCGGCGCCCACCGTGCCGCCCTTGGTCACGATCAGGCCCGCCGCCAGCGACACGATCAGCGCCGGGATCTGCGTGACCAGCCCGTCGCCGATGGTCAGCACGGTATAGTTGTTCGCCGCATCCGACAGGCTCAGCCCGTGCTGCGTGATGCCGATCAGGATGCCGCCCACCACGTTGATCAGCGTGATGATGATCCCCGCCACCGCATCGCCGCGCACGAATTTCGACGCGCCGTCCATCGCGCCGAAAAACCCGCTTTCATCCTCCAGCGTGCGGCGGCGGATGCGGGCCTCGGCCTCGTCGATCAGCCCGGCGCCGAGGTCGGCGTCGATGGCCATCTGCTTGCCCGGCATCGAATCGAGTGAAAACCGCGCCGTCACCTCCGCGATGCGGGTCGAACCCTTGGTGATGACGACGAAGTTGATCACCACCAGAATCGCGAAAACCACGATGCCGATGATGAAACTGCCCGACACCATGAACCGCGAAAACCCCTCGATCACGCCGCCCGCGGCCTGGGTGCCGGTGTGGCCCTCGGCCAGGATCAACCGGGTGGAGGCCACGTTCAGCGACAGCCGCAGCATCGTCACCACCAGCAGTAGCGTCGGGAAGGAGTTGAATTCCAGCGGCCGCGGGATCCACAGCGCCACCATCAGCACCAGCACCGAAAGCGAGATCGACAGCGCAAGCCCGAGGTCCAGGATGATCGGCGGCAGCGGCACGAACAATACCGCCAGCACCGCCGTCACTCCGATGGCGAAGGCCACATCGCGGTTGCCGCCGGGCGTCATCCAGCCCGGTATCCTGAGCGACCCGCCCCGCGCGCTCATCCGTCCGCCCCCGGCATCACGGTCTTGAACATGGGCAGGACCGGACGCAGCGCGCCGCGCCCGGTCAGGCTGCGCACCCCGGCCGGGCCTGCGCCGGCCCGGTTCGCATCGGCCCGCTGTGCGTCCGGGCGCGTCAGCCAGGCGGTCCAGAACGGTCCTTCGGATCGCCGGGGCGTGGCTGCGCGTGGCTTTCTGTCTGGGTTCATATCCTTGCCCGTCCCCGCGCTGGTTCCCGCGGCGATGGCGCGAAAGTTGTCGATCCGGTCATTGGCGATGCGCGCGTTCTTTTCCAGCCGCTCCAGGTAGCCCTGCTGCAAGGCCGGGGTGTTCGAGAAATAGGCCCCTGCCGCCTTGATCCAATCGCCCGTCTTGTCATAGTTGCGCAGCAACAGCCGCGCGGCGTAATCGACGTTCTGCGCCGGGTCGAACCCGTCCGCGACGGTGTCGAACGCGTCGGGGTGCCAGCGCATCGACACCTGCATGCAGCCCAGATCTACCGAAGTGCGCCCCTTGGCGATCTGGCGCGCGACCCAGGCCTCGGCAGAGGCACGATCGGCGAAAAAGCGGCCCTCGCCCTCGGCGTTGGCGACCCAGGGCCAGATCGTCAGCTTGCCCTCGTGCATCCGGCCCGCTTCCTGGATGCCCAGTCCCAGCAGCAGGTTGCCGGGGATCTGATAGCGCAGCTGCGCGCGCAGGATGTTCTGCACGCACACGCCCGAAGGATCGGCGGCGGGGCCCGGGGCCCCACCCTGCGCCGCGCGGGCGGTGGGGGTGCGGGCGGTGGGGGTGTAGAAGCCCGCCCAATCCGCGCGCGCGCCCTGCGCCCCCGACATCGCGGCCGCGAAGGCCAGCGCGGATGCGATCCGTCCCGCGCCCATCAGAAGCTGCCGCTGACGATCAGGTCGAAGACCTGATCCGACAGCCCCTTGACCGAGGAATACATGAACGGGATCAGCACCAGCATCGCCAGAAAGATGGCGACGATCTTGGGCACGAAGGTCAGCGTGACCTCCTGCACCTGGGTCAGCGCCTGAAAGAACGCGACCAGCAGTCCGACGACAAGCGCGATCGCCATGATGGGCCCGGCCGCGTACAGAACGGTCAGAAAGGCGCTCGATACGATCTGATGGGTGTCGGCTTCGTTCACGTCGCGCCCCTTGGCCGTCAGATCGGCATCCGCATGATTTCCTGATAGGCTTCGATCAGCTTGTCGCGCACCGACACCGCGACGCGCACGGTCGATTCCAGTTCCAGCGTCGCCTCCACCACCTGCTGCGTCTCGGCCTTGCCCTGAAGCCCCTGCGTGGCGACGGCCTCCGCCTTGCGGACGGTGTCGATGGCGTCGGCCCCGGCATTGGCCAGCAGCTCGGAAAAGGAAACCTTGCCCGCGGGTTCGGCCTGCGCCATCCCCGCCGTGGCCTCGCCCTGGATATCGCGCGCGCTGCGATAGGCACCGCTTGCCGCCGCGTTGGACACCAGAGAAGTGAATTCCGCCATGACCCGCGCCCCTTACTTCAGCAGGTCCAGAAGCTGGCCGCGCATCCGGCGGCCAGCCTCGAACATGTTCAGATTGGCCTCATAGCTGCGCGAGGCCTCGCGCATGTTGCTCATCTCGAGCATGGTCTGCACGTTGGAGACCTTGACGAAACCGTCCTTGTCGGCGGCCGGATGCGACGGCTCGTACCGCAGTTCGAATTCGGTCGTGTCGCGCGTGATGTCGGCCACCTGCACCCGCGACACGTCACTGTCGCGGTCGACCAGCTCCTCGAAGGAGATCAGCTTGCGGCGATAGGGGTCGGCCCCCGGCGTGGTGCCCGATGACGATGCATTCGCCACGTTCTCGGACACGACCTTCAGCCGTTCGCCCTGGGCGCGCATGCCGCTGGCGGCGACCGAGAGTATGGATTTGAGCGGGTCCATGGGAATGCCTTTCCTGTTCGGGCCCAGTCCGGCCCCAGTCCGAAGCCGGGCGCGAAGCCTAGCGCGTGCCGGTCACCGCGAGGGTCAGCAGATCGTGCCCCTTGCGGTAAAGCTCCGCCGCCATGCGGTAATTCTCGCTGATGTCGGCGGATTTGATGGTCTGCTCCTCCAGCATCACGGTATTGCCGTTCAGGCTGGAATCGCGCACGGTCGGGTCCGTCTGCACCCGCACGCCCTGCGTCGTGTTCAGCCCGCCCAGATGCTTGGAGTTGGTCACCTGAAGCCCCGAGCCGCGCGCCCCGTCGATCATTTCGGCGAAGGGGCTGACATCCTTGGCCTTGAAATTGGGCGTATCCGCATTCGCGATGTTCTCCGACACGACGGCCTGCCGCCGCCCCAGCCATTGCATCCGCTGCGAGGCGATCTGGAAAAAGGACATTTCCGACAGCTTCATGGACAGTTCCCTTTTGCTTTAAACAAGGATAGCATGGATAAAACGCCAATAGCAATGGATAGTGTCCATGCACACAGCCTTTTCAGACCTGACATCTGCCGCCAGATCCATGGATCGCGCGCGTATCCGCGGGCAGGTCCGCGCGGCGCTGGGGCTGGTGCTGACCGTCTCGGGGCTGGAACGCGCGGTCGGCATCGGTGCGCGCTGCGTGGTCGAGGGGCGGCACGGCCCGGTCCCGGCCGAAGTCGTGGGCATCGGCGAGGATGGCACCCGCCTGCTGCCCTTCGGCAGCTGGGACGGCATCATGACCGGCGACACCGTCACCGTCGCGCCGGGCGGCGATGCGATTCGCCCCGATGACGCCTGGATCGGGCGCGTGGTCGATGCGCTGGGGCGGCCGTTGGACGGGCGCGGCACGCTGCACGAGGGGCCGTCGCCCCGGCCGCTGCGCGCGGCCCCGCCGCCCGCCTTTCAGCGCCGCCGGGTGGGCGCGCGCATCGACACCGGGATCAAGGTGATGGACATGTTCACCCCGCTGTGCCGCGGCCAGCGGATGGGGGTGTTTTCAGGCTCCGGCGTTGGCAAGTCGACGTTGATGGCGATGCTGGCGCGCAACGCGGACGCCGATGTGATCGTCGTGGGCCTGGTGGGCGAACGCGGCCGCGAGGTGCAGGATTTCCTGCAAAAGGATCTGGGCGCCGAGGGCATGGCGCGTTCCGTCGTCGTCGTCTCCACCGGGGATGAGCCGCCGCTGATGCGCAGGCAGGCCGCCTGGACCGCGACCGCCATCGCCGAGCATTTCCGCGACGCGGGCAAGCAGGTCCTGCTGCTGGTCGACAGCGTCACCCGCTTTGCCATGGCGCAGCGCGAAATTGGCCTCGCGGGGGGGGAGCCGCCGACCGCCAAGGGCTATCCCCCCACGATCTTTTCCGAACTGCCGCGCATGATGGAACGCGCCGGGCCGGGTCTGGCGACGGGCCCCGGACCGGAAGAGGGCGCGAACGGTGACATCACGGCGCTTTACACCGTGCTGGTCGATGGCGACGACATGGACGATCCGATCGCGGATGCGGTTCGCGGCATCATGGATGGGCATATCGTGCTGGACCGCCGGATCGCGGAACAGGGCCGTTTCCCGGCGGTCAGCCTGCTGCGCTCGATCTCGCGGATGCTGCCCGATTGCCATACGGAGGCCGAATACGCCGTCTACAAGGCCGCGCGCCGGGCCCTCGCCCGCTATTCCGACATGGAGGAGCTGGTGCGCATCGGTGCCTACCGTGAAGGCAGCGACAAGGAGGTCGACGCCGCCGTGCGCTTCTTTCCCCCGATGGAGGCCTTCCTGTCGCAGGGCAAGGGCCAGAGCATGGCCCCCGACCAGAGCTTTGCGCATGTCTATCAGCATCTCGTCGCCGCAGGCGTCCCGATCGAGCTGCCCGTTCCCGCGCCGGGAGCCGACCCCGCGGCGGAGGCGTGATCCGGCGCCGCCCACCGCCAGGCACGCAGGCGCGATCACGCCGTTTTTCCTTGTGAAGGGACGGATTTCGCGGAGGAGCGACACGATCGGCACCGCCACCGAGCGCAGTGTGTCGGCGCTATCGGCGAGGCCGTCGGCGGGCGCAGGCGATGTCGCCGATCAGGGGGCGGCAGAAGGGCGGCAGAGGGCGGGTGCCCCGCCGCTCAAAGCTTGATGTCGTCCAGCCGCTGATCGCCCGGCAGTTTGGAGCGTTCCAGGATGATCTGCGAAATCGCGCGCGCCCGGATCGGGTCGAGCGCGGCCATGATCGGCGCTGCGTCGCGTTCGGCCATGGTGCCCAGCACCATCACGGTGACCTCAAGATCAAGATCGTTCATGATCGCCGCCGCCTGCTTCGGCTTCATGTTGCGGTAAAGCGCGACCAGCCGGTCGACATCGGCGGTCTGGGCCTGGGCGACGCGCTGCAACAGGGTCTCCAGCTCGCCTTTCAGATCGCTCAGCCGCTTGCGTTCCACCGACAGCGTTTCGGCCATCAGGTCCAGTTCCGCGGCGCGGGTGGCAAGCTTTTCCTTCTGCGCCGCCACCAGGTCGCGTTCGGCGCGGATGGATTGCAGCATCTCCTCGGGCGCGGCCTCGCATTGCTGCACGGCGGGGGTGGCCGCGGGCGCCGGAGCGGGCGCGGGGGCGGGGGCGGCAGCCTCGGCCCGACCGAACAGGAGGTCCTGCGCCGCGCTGTCGTTCATGAGCGAGACGCCGATCTTCGCGCCTCCGGCCACCACCAGCGCGGCGACGATCAGGGGAAAGGGGCGCATCATGCCTCCCTGCTGCGGACGGTTTCGAAAAAGCCGCGGACCAGCTCGGATTTGACCGGCATGGAATAGACGCCGCGCGCCTTGGCGCCCGCGGGGGCGCCCGCTTCGGCCTTCGCCTCGGTCGTCGTGCTGCGCGCAGGGTCTGCGCCTGTGGCCGCCGCGCCGGACGCGCCGGGCGCACCCAGGCCGCGGCCCATGCTGCGCAGGGCCGATACCGAGCTTTCGGAACGGTCGACCGCTGCCGAGAAACTGCCGACCATCGGTTCGAGATCGCGCAGCGCGGCCATCATGCCGCGCACCCGGCGGTCGACCACCCAGGCATAGACAAGCGTGCCGATCAGCAGCGCGATGATGGCGACATCAATCAGATAGGTCATGTCCGGGCTCCTCGGTGTCATAGAGTTTTTCGGTCAGTTTCAGCGCGATGCGCCCGTTGTTGCGCTTGCCCACCTCGGCCCGCGCGACGGGTTTGCCGCCGCTGCTCAGCGTCAGCGGCTCGTCGGCCTGCACCGACAATTCCAGCACGGTGCCCGGCACCCAGGCGAGAACCTCCCGCAGGGGCAGGACGGTTTCGCACATCACCGCGTCCAGATGCAGCCCCGTGGTGTTGAGCAGCGCCGTCATCGACGACCGCCACCCCGTGTCGCCGCCCAGCGTGCCGCCGGTAAAGGCCTGCGACAGCACATCTGCGACCGGCTCGAACGCGGCGTTGGGCAGGACGAACACCAGCTCGCCCCGGCGGTTCTCGACCTCCACCTCAAGCACGAAACGCACGGCGGCGCTGTTGGGCGGGGCCAGCAAGAGGGTCTGAGGGTTGGTTTCCAGATGGTTGACCTCAAAGCTGACGGGCGCGATCTTGAGAAAGGCGCGCGACAGCTCGTCCAGCGCCAGTTCGCACAGCTTTTGCCCGATGCGCTTTTCGATGCCGGTCAGGCTGCGGGTCTGGCGGGGCGCGCCTTCGACCTGGCGCCCGCCCATCGTCACCTCGATCACGGCGAACAGCAGGTCGGCCTTGACGATGACCGCGATGGCGCTGGACCATTCCCGCGCGTCGGTGATGGCCACGAGCGCCGGGTCCGGCAAGGTCGAAAGCGCGGATTCGCACGACAGGTAGTCGACCGATTTCAGCTTCACGTCGGTCATCGCGCCGAAATAGGTCTTCAGCGCCGGGGCCAGCGACAGGGCGAACCGCTCGAACACCACTTCCAGCATCGGCATGCGCGCGTAAAAGGCCTTGGCCCTTTCGATGATCAGCTCTTCGACGGAGCGGGTATCGGATGTGCTGGCGTCTGGCATGGCTATTGTATGATGAGATCCGCGATCAAAAGCTCCTGCGGGGCGTCGCTGTCGCTGATCGCGCGCGCGCGGCGCAGAAGCTCGGATTTGAGCCTGACCAGCCCGATAGAGCCTTGCAGGTCCGTCTCGGTCAGCTGGCGCAGGTAGTCCTGAAAGCCGTCGCGGATGAACAGCACCCGCTCGTCGATATTTTCCGCGCCGGGCAGCGTCGCGTCGTAGACCAGCGCCAGGTTCAGCTTGAGAAACCGCGAGGTGCGCCGCCCGCTCAGCGTGTTGGCCGTGATGTTGACGATGATCTCCTTGAAGGGGCGCACCGTCATGCCTGCGGGCGCCTGCCCCTGTCCGGCCCCCTCATCGGCGGGGGTGTCTTCGCTGGCGGGTTCGGCGGTGTCCGCCGGGCTCAGCAGACGCATCGCGCGATCCGGTCCGATCGCCGCGACCAGCCCCCCGGCCAGCGCCGTGGAGCAGATCGCGATCACACCCACGCCCAGCAGGACGCGCCCCGCGAGCGGGCGTCTGGGTGCGGCGGTCTGAACGGCGTCGGCCATGAATCGCTCATCTACGGCGGTTTGATCCTTGCCCCACTATGGGCGAACGCCGTGGGTTTCACAAGTATTAATCCGTATGTTCTTCTTGATACACAAGGATAGTTGTGTTTATTCTTCGGTTAAACTTCTGCAAAGGACGGGCGGGACAGTGCAGGCGATTCTGGATAACCTCAAGGCCCTTGGCCTGCGTCGTCTGGCGGTGCTGGGCGGCACCGGCGTTGCGCTCGTCGCGGCGCTGTTCTTCGGGTTGTCGGTCGCCGTCGCGCCCGATTATGTGTCGCTCTACCGCGATCTCTCGCCCGCCGAGGCGTCGCGGATCGTCGATTCGCTGGAACAGGCGGGGTTTCGCGTGCGCATCGACGGCGGCGGCACCGGCGTCAGCGTCCCGCAGGAGGATATCGCCCGCGCCCGGATGGAACTGGCCAGCATCGGCCTGCCCGGCAAGGGCGCCCCGGGCTGGGAGCTGTTCGACGAAAGCAGCGGGCTGGGCATGAACAGTTTCATGCAGCGGGTGAACCGGCTGCGCGCGCTGGAGGGGGAGCTGGCGCGCTCGATCCAGACGATCGAGAGCGTGGACGCCGCGCGCGTGCATCTGGTCCTGCCCGAGCGTGAGCCCTTCACCCGCGAACGGCCCCGGCCCTCTGCCTCGGTCATCGTGCGTGGACGCGCCACTAGGCCCGTTGGCGTGCGTCAGGCCACCGCGATCCGCGCGCTGGTCGCCGCGGCGGTGCCCGACCTGGCGCCGGGGCAGGTCACGGTGCTGTCCGCCAGTGGCGAGACGATCCTGGGCGAAGACGGCGAAAACGGCGCGGAACGCACGATGCAGAGCCTGCGCGTGGGCATCGAGGACCGGCTGAGCCAGCGCATCTCGGAAATCCTGACGGCGCGGGTCGGGGCGGGCAACGCGCGGGTGCAGGTCAGCGTCGATCTGACATCCGAGCGTCAGGTCGTGCGCGAACAGACCTACGATCCCGACCAGCGCGTCGTCCGTTCCACCGAAACCCGCGAGGAATCCCGCAAGGACCAGAAGCCCGCCAGCGGCGAGGTCGGCGTGGCCAACGACATTCCCGCCGCGCTTGCGGGCAACGGCGGGGGCGGGCAGGCCACCAACGCCTCGACCCGCACCGACGAGATCGTGAACTATGAAATCGGCGGCCGTCAGAGCGAGACCGTCCGCGAACCCGGCGACATCGAAAAGGTCTCGGTCGCGGTTCTGGTGAACGGGATCTACAACGTCCAGCCCGACGGCGCGGTCGACTACCAGGAGCGCCCCGCCGAAGAGCTGGCCCGCCTGGAGGAGCTGGTGCGCACCGCCATCGGCTTTGACAACGCGCGCGGCGACAGCGTCTCGGTCGTCAGCCTGCGCTTCATGGATTACTCGATGGACGTGGGCGAGCCCGTCTCGCGCGGCTTCGGCCAGATCATGGCCGCCAACAGCACGATGATCCTGCGCGGACTGTTCGCGCTGGCGCTGGTTGTGGCGGTGCTGTTTTTCGGCGTGCGCCCCGCGCTGCAACGCCTGCTGGACGCGCCCGACCCCGCGAAGGAGCTGGAAGACGGCACCGCCCCCCTGCCCCAGCTGCGCGCCAATGGCGCCGACGATGCCGCCGCAGATCCCGCGCGTCAGGGCATGGACCCGGCGCAGGACCGGGCGGCGGCGGGCTATGCCCATACCGGCACGATCCTCGACCCGCTGCCCGCAGGAACGCCCGGCGCCCCCGAGATGGTCCGCCTGGCCTCGGTCAGCGGCGGGGTGCATCGCAGCTGGATCAAGGCCGTCAGCGATCTGATCGAGGCGGAGCCCGACGACTCGCTGAAAGTGGTGAAATCCTGGTTGGCGGAGAAGGCCTAGAGAATGCTTTACGTCTTCGAGCGCACCTTCGACAGCGATACCGCGCGCCCCGCCGTCGATCCCGCGACGCAGCCGATCTATACCCGCGCGGAATTCGACGCCGCCGTCGCGCGGGCCCGCGCGGAGGGGGCCGAGGCGGGCCGCACCGCCGGTCGCGACGAGGCCACCGCCGCCATGACCCAGAGCGATGCCGCGCGGGAGCTGTCGGCGCTGGAGGCGATGGCGCCGGTTCTGCGCGATCTTTTCGCCGACCGGGACCGGCACCACCGTGCGCTCGAGGCGCAGCTTTTGCAGTTTCTGCTGACCGTTTTCGATCAGGTCGCGGGCGACGTGATCGGCGCGCTCGCCCCCGGCCAGGCCGAGCGCGAGGCCCGCGGCGCGGTGCGCATGGCGCTCGGCAGCGCGTCGCTGACCATGTTTCTGCCGCCCGAACAGGCCGCGGCCGGTGGCGCGCATGTGCTGCGGATGGCGCGGCTGCACGGTTTCGGCGGCCGCGTCGAGGTGCAGCCCGACCCCGCGCTGTCCCCCGGCGATATCCGCGCCGAATGGGATCACGGGGTCATGGAATACAGCTTCAACGATATCTGCCAGCGAATCCGCGATGCGCTGGCGGCACAACAGGCCGCGCGCGCCGCGCAAGGTCCCGATCGCCCCGCGCCCGGAACCGAAGACGCGCGCGGACAGCAGCAGGCCACGGAGTAGCAGACGATGACCGAAGACACACCCCGACCCGACCCCGCCGAGGGCGAACTGACGTTGGACGAGGCCCCCGGCACACAAGACGGGGCCGCCGATGCGGCCCCGCAGGCGGCGCGCACGACAGGCTCCGCGCAAGGGGAAAACGGCCATAACATCGACGCGATGCTGAACGTGGGGCTGAACGTGCAGGTCGTCCTCGGGCGCACGCGTATGCCGATCGCACAGCTGCTCAAGCTCAGCCGGGGCGCGATCATCGAGCTGGACAAGAACATCGGCCAGCCGGTCGAGGTCGTGATCAACGACCGGCTCGTCGCGCGCGGTGATCTGATCAAGCTGGCGGATGAGCGTATCGGCGTGTCGCTGACGGAAATCGTCAAGGATTACGTGTCCGATCTATGAGATCCCCGCGCGGCATAAGCGGCGGCCCCAGCATCGGCGCCGGAGCGGGCGCGGGCAGGCTTGCGGCGACGGCCCTGCTGTCGGTGCTGCTGGTCGCGCTCGGCACGCTGCCGCTGGCCGCGCAGGATGGCGGCGCCCTGCTGGGGGCGCTCGGCGATGCGCTCAGCAACGCGCCCGCGGGCTCGGACGAACGCGCGACGCTGGCCGGGCGGATGCTCCAGATCATCGCGGCGATCACGGTGCTGTCGCTGGCGCCGGGACTGCTGATCATCATGACGTCGTTCACCCGTTTCGTGATCGTCTTTTCGATGCTGCGTTCGGCGCTGGGTCTGAACCAGACGCCGCCCAATGTGGTGCTGACCTCGATGGCGCTGTTCATGACGTTCTTCGTGATGCAGCCGGTGTTCGAGGATGCCTATGACAGCGGCGTGCAGCCTCTGCTCAACAATGCGATCACCGAGGAGCAGGCGATCGAGCGGATCGGCGCGCCCTTCAAGCTGTTCATGTTCGTCAACACGCGCGAAAAGGATCTGGAACTGTTCCAGGGCTTTGCCGCGCGCGCCGACGGCACCGCGCAATCCGCCCCCGCGCCGCTGCCCGCCACCGCGCAGGAGGCCGGATGGCGCACGCTGGTGCCCGCCTTCATGATCTCGGAACTGCGCCGCGCCTTTTCGATCGGCTTCCTGATCTACCTGCCGTTTCTGGCCATCGACCTGATCGTGGCGTCGATCCTGATGAGCGCGGGCATGATGATGCTGCCGCCGGTGCTCATATCCCTGCCTTTCAAAGTGATTTTCTTCGTGCTGATCGACGGCTGGTACATGCTGGCGGGCAGCCTTCTGGAAAGCTACCTCCCCCTGTCCGGGGGGGGATGACGCAATCGTTCAAGGAGCCCGCCCCATGGCCACAGCAGAGATGCAACGCGCGAATTCCCAGGAAAACGCCCCGCGCCGCCGCCCGATCAGCGGCCCGCAAAAGGCCGCGATCCTGTTTTTGTGCCTGGGCGAGAAGCGCGGATCGAGCCTGATGCAGCAGCTCGACACCGAAGAGATCCAGCACATCACCCGCGCGATGTCCGGGCTGGGCGCGATTTCCGCCGAGGCCGTCGAGGAGGTGATGAGCGGCTTCAGCGAAGAGGTGACCAACGGCAGCGGCGTGCACGGCTCCTTCACCGCGGCGGAAAACCTACTGCGCTCGCTTCTGCCGGAGGATCAGGTGGAAAGCATCCTCAAGGACATCCGCGGCCCGCTGAAGGAACGCGACCTCTGGGCGCGGTTCGGATCGTTGAACGAGAACGTCATCGCGAATTATCTGCGCAATGAGCATGAACAGATCATCGCGGCGATTTTGGGCAACGTCAAAACCGATGTTGCCGCCAAGGTGCTGCCGCTGTTCGGCAAGGAAAAGATGCAGAACGTGGTCGAGCGGATGATCCGCATGGAGGCCGTGCCGCACCACATGATGAAACAGATCGAGGAGACGCTTCAGGCCGATATCATCAACGCGTCCGCCCAGCCCACCAAGACCGAGCTGCACCAGCGCATGGCCGATCTGTTCAACAAGCTCGACCGTACCGAATTCGACGCGCTGAGCGACGGGCTGGAGGATCGCCTGCCGGAGGTCTTCGGCGCGATCAAGCAAAAGATGTTCACCTTCGAGGATCTGGTCAAGATGGACCCGCGCGACCTGGCCAAGGTGATGCGCGGCGTCGCGGGCAATTACCTGCCGACCGCGCTACGCGGGGCCTCGAAAGAGGCGCGCGAGGCGTTTCTTCAGGCCCTGCCCGGCCGGTCGCGCGACATGCTGATCGAAGAGATGGAGACGATGGGCGCCGTGCGGCGCCGCGAGGTGCGCGAGGCCCAGGCGCAGCTGCTCGATTATGCGCGCGTCCTGGCCGAGGAAGACACCATCCGCCTGCCGATCAACGAGGAAGAGGACGAGATGTTCTGATCGCTCAGCGTGTCTTGTAGGCGCTGAAGTTGGACCCCACGACCGCGGTGATGTCGATCACCACGGGCACGAAGCCGCTCGCGGAATTCACCGCGCCCTGCATCAGCTGCACCGCGGCGTTGTTGGAGGAGGCGGTGCCGTCGGTCGCATCGGAAATCGCAACGTAACGCTTGATCAGCTTTTCGACCTCCGCCGGGTCCTTCAGCTTGCTCAGATCGAACTTGCGGTCGATCAGCGCCGCCTGCCGATCGATGTCCAGCCCCGCCGTCTGCGCGGGCATCCCCAGCGCGGTGCGAAAGAACTTCGACAGCGCCGCATCCTTGAGGATGTCGAAAGGCGTCTCGATCGTCGCGGCGGTGCGGCGGAATTCCAGCGCCGTGCCAAGCGTTTCGTTCTGGTCGGCGTTGGAATTGATGTATTGCCGTTCGACGAAGCGGTCGACCATGCGCCCGCGCCAGGCGGTCAGGGCCGTGTTGATGTTGCCGACCCCGTCGGTGCCGAAGCCCATTTCCTTGTAGAGGGCGCGAAACCGCGGGTCGGTCAGCCGGTTCACCAGGGCGTTTGGCTCCTCGATATTGCTTTTGAGGACCTTCTTCATCAGGGCCTTGCCGAAGATCTGATCCTCCAGATCGAAGGCACGCATGACAAAGCCGTAAAGTTCGGGGTCATCGACCAGCTGATCGACTGTCTCCACCGCGCCGATGTTCTTGTTGAAATGCTCGATCGCGCGGGCATTGCGCGCGCTGCTGCGGATCATCTGGGTCTGCGTGTCGCGGGTGGCATCCACCAGTTGCAACGCCAGAAGCGTCGGCATTCCCGTCACCGAAATCATGCGCGGCGCCGTTCGGTCGCGGCCATGGGCGTGGCCGGAGAGGAAGAGGGCGCGGGGGCCTCGGGGGCCTCGGGGGCCGACAGCCAGCTCGGGCCCGGCGTCTCGATGCCCAGCAATTCCCGTTCGCGCCGGATCAGCGGGCGCAGGCAGCGCAGCGCCTGGAACAGCTGATCGGTGCTGACCAGATTGGCGGTCTCGAACACGATCTGGCTGTGGGGCGGCGCGAAGACGCCCACCAGCGCGGCCAGCTGGACCTGTGCCGCCTTGCGCAGATCGTCGTGGTGTTCGGGCTGGATCAACGCCGACTGGATCAGGAAATAAGCGGTGCTGACAGGGCTTGCATCCTCGTAGGGCCGCAGGATGTCGGTCTCGCGGATGATGTCGGCGCGGGTTTCCACGGTGATGGAGCTCTTGCGGCCGCCGTTGCGCATCATGCAGCCGTTGACCACGATGCGCTCGAAGGGCTTGAGGGTCAGGTTGAGCGCCATGTCAGCCCGCGCTGAGCGACGGGCGGCCCGACAGGCCCGACAGAATGCTCTGATTGATGTCGATCAGCCCCGAAAGCCCGGCTTCGCCGCCGCCGACGCGTTCGGACATGCGGTCCACCCAAAGCGAGATGGAGATGAGCTGCGCGCGCAGCGCCGGGGCCAGCGCATTGCCCTCGGCGGCCAGATCGTTGCGCAATGTGGCCCAGAGCTTGCTGTTGTCCCTCAGCGCGCTGCGCAGGCCGGTGGCGAGCACGGCCACACGTTCCTCGCGGCTGCTCGCGGCTTCATAGGCGGGGCGGTGGCGGTTCAACTCTCCGGTGACCCGCGCGAAGACGCGCGCTTCGATCTGCCGGGGGTTTTCGCTTTCGCGAATGGTCCGTTTGTAAGCGTTGACGCTCATGTCATTCTGCCTCGATGTCCCGCGGTCTTCTGACCGGGGTGGTTTTTATGGGACCCGGGCGCGCGCTGCCCCGGAGTGCCGTTCAGGGAGGAAAGGGCGCGAAAAGCGCCCTTTCCAAGGATGAAGCCCGGGATGAAACCCGGCAGGCCGTCGCCGTGGCGTTACCTGAACAGCGACAGGATGTTCTGCGGCGCCTGGTTCGCGATGGAAAGCGATTGCGTGGCCAGCTGCTGCTGCACCTGAAGCGCCTGAAGCTTCGCCGCCTCCTCTTCCATGTTCGCGTCGATCATGCTGCCGACGCCACTGTCGATGCGGTCCGTCAGTTCCGAGAGGAACTGCTTCTGCATGTCGACCGACTTCTCCGCGATACCGAAAGAGGTCGCGGCGGAGATGGCACTGGACAGGTTGGACTCGGCAGTTTTCAGTGCGTTTGACAGCGTCGTCTCGGTGGTGACGCCGGTTGCGTTGGTCGTGATGTCGATCGCGTCGAGTGCGGACTGGATCGCGCCGAGGTTTTGCTGGTTGAACGACACCGTGGTGGTGGTGAACGACCCGCTCGCACCGCGATTGATCCCGGTCACGACCGTAACCGTGGCCGCGCCGTTGACCAGATCGCTGCCGTTGAAGGTCGATTGGTCGATCGTGGTCTGGATGCGGGCCGAAAGCTCGTCCAGTTCGGCCTGCACATCGCTGCGGACCTGCGCGGTGCCGCCCTGCGCGAAGGCGACGCGCTCGACGAATTGCTTGGCCAGATCCACGACCGTTTCCGACCCCAGCCGCGCGGCGGAGATCGAGTTCTTCGACAGGGTCATGCTTTCGTCGATGGCTTTGTAGATGCCGGAATCGCCCTGCAACGTCTCGGAAATCGAGAAATAGGCCGCGTTGTCCATGCTCGACCGGATCTTCAGGCCCGAGCTGATACGCTCCTGCGTGCCGGAAAGATCGTTGTTGATTTGACGCAGGGTCGACAGCGCCGACATGGCGCCGCTGTTGGTGTTGATTGAAGACATTAAAATCTGCTCCGATTTCTATCGTTGGTCTTCGTCTTTCTGACGAAAACGGGGATGCCCGTGACAGGTCAAATTGGAGCGCAGGGTTTCACGAAGGTTAAAGCCTCAGATCGACTGGTCGAGCCGTTGCGGTGTTGCAACACCTTTGTCGTTGCTGCTGCCGTCGGGTCCATAGAGCCCGCGCAGGCTTTGGCGTTCGCGGATGCGTTCGATTTCCCGCGCGACGGCGCCCGTCGCCTCGGTCATCCGCTTGAGCAACGCCAGATCCCGGTGGATCAGCTCGCGCATCTCGCCCAGCCTTTCCCTGAGTTTCTGCGCGGGCGCGTCCTGGCCGCCCACCAGCGCGTCGGGGTCGGTGAAGACGCTTTCGATCTCGGCCAGCAGGCGGGTCTTTTCGGGGTAAAGCTCCTCCACGCGGGCCAGCTTTCCCTGACCGATCGCGGCGATTTCATCGCGCAAGAGCCGCGACAGCCGGTCGACCAGCATCAGTGCCTGCGATTGGGTCATCCGCGCGCCCCCCTGCCGCCTTGCGCCCCGGCGGCCTCGCCATAGGCCGCCAGCGCCTTTTCCACCTGCCGCGCGATGCCCGCGCCGCCCTCGGCCGCCATTTCGCGCCCGAACGCCTCGGCCAGGAAATAGCGCCAGGTCTCGGCCGCCTGCCCGCCGCCCATGTCGCCCATGTCGACCTGCTTGAGCATTTCATCGACCATCTGCGTCAAAAACATCGCCTCGAATTCGCGCGCCGCGCTGGCGGGGGCGTCGGGGGCGGCCTTGCCGGGGCGCGCGGTCTGCGCCTGCGTGACCTGAAGCGCCGCCATATTGCTGCTGATATCCATGTCGCGCGCCCCTCAGATGATTTCCAGATCGGCATAAAGCGCGCCCGCGGCCTTGATCGCCTGCAGGATCGAGATCGTCTCCGTCGCGCCCAGCCCGATGGCGTTCAGCCCGTCGACCAGCCGTTGCAGGCTGACCTGCCCTTCGAGAATGGTGAAATGGCTTTGCGTCTCGTTCACGCGCACGTCGGTGCGCGGCACGACGACGGTGGTGCCGCCGATGGTGATGGGGTTGGGCTGGCTGACCTGCGGCTTTTCGCGCACCGTCACCGTCAGCCCGCCCTGGCTGACCGCCACCCTGTCGATCCGCACGTTCGCGCCGATCACGATGGTGCCCGAACGCGCGTCGATCACCACCTTGGCCGGGGAATCCGGCACGACCAGCAGGTTTTCCACATCCGCCAACACCGCCGGCAGGTAGGTCTTGCCCGGCATCCTGATCTCGATCGTGGTCGGGTCGAGCGCGCGCGCGCTGTTGTCGCCGAGCAGCGCGTCGATCGCCTCGGCCACGCGCACGGCAGTGGTGAAATCGGGGTTGCGCAGGCTCAGCCGGATGCTGTCGAGGTTGTTGAGCTCGAAGGCGACTTCCTTCTCGACCGTGGCGCCGTTTTCGATCCGCGCCACGGTGGGAACCCCTTCGGTGATCGAGGCGGCGTTGCCCTGCGCGGCGAAGCCCGCCACCGCAATCGGCCCCTGCGCGACGGCGTAGACCTCGCCGTCGGCGCCGGTCAGCGGGGTGACGATCAGCGTGCCGCCCCGCAGCGACCCCGCATCGCCCAGCGAAGAGACCACCACGTCAATGGGAGAGCCGAGCCGCGAAAAGGGCGGCAGCATCGCCGTCACCATGACCGCGGCGGTGTTCGTGGTCTTGATCTGCTCATCGCTGAGGTTGCCCACGCCCAGGCGTTCCAACATGCCCTCAATGCTTTTGCGCGTGAAGGGGCTGTTGCGCAGGCTGTCGCCGGTGCCGTTCAGCCCGACGACCAGCCCGTAGCCCACCAGCTGGTTTTCGCGCACCCCCTCGAAGGTGGCGATATCCTTGATGCGCACCTCCGCCACGGCGCCACGCGGGGCCGCGACAAGCCCCAGACAGACAAGCAGCCCGAGGCGAACAAGGATGCCGATGAATTGGCGCATGACGAAAGCCCCCGATCTATACATGAATTAAACGGCATTTGGCGCAAATCATCAACGACTATTTTTAGATTAAACATGTTAATCATGCTCAATACTTGACTATGCATGTTATCCGGTCGATGATCGGGCATTCTTCGCGGTGCGGGATGCAGGGGGCGCGTGTGCATATCTATCTTTACGGACCAGGGGCCGAGAGCCTTGCCGGGGCGCTGGCCGATCTGGAAGCGGACCGCTGGGTGCCCGTCTCCGTCGATGATGATTTCTTCGAACGCGCCTTCGGCCTGATGGAACCGGGCGCGGCCGACACGCCGATCCTGATGGCCGAAAGCGCGCGGACCATGGGTCATATCGCGCGTCTGCGAAAGGGCGGCTGCCGCAATCCGATCCTGGTGCTGCGCCAGGACCGCAATCCCGAAGCCGCCGTCGCGATGCTGGATGCGGGAGCGGACGACGATCTTGTCGCGCCGCTGCGCCCCGGCGAGCTGCGCGCGCGGATCAACGCGATTACCCGGCGCGCGCATGGCCACGCGGCAAGTTCGGTGCAGATCGGCGATGTCACCGCCTATTTCGACGGGCGCGACCCCGATGTCGCGGGCCATCCGATGCGCCTGTCGCAGCGGGAGCTGGCGATTTTCCAGCAGATCGCGCTTGCGTCGCCGCGGATCGTGTCGAAATCGGTGATCTACGACGCGGTCTACGGCATGGCCGAGGCGCAGCCGTTCGACAAGGTGATCGACGTCTACATCTGCCGTATCCGCAAGAAGATCGAGGAAATGTCGCCCGCCGCCGATCCGCATATCCAGACGGTGCGCGGCCGCGGCTACAAGCTGGCGCCCGAACAGGCGGAAATCGCGCGCGCGGCCAGCTGAGGCGCGCGCGCCCGTGCGCGCTATCGCATGTAGGTCAGAAAACTCAGCTGCGACAGCCGCGCGGTGACGGCATAGCTTGCCTGCAAGCGGGTCTGCAACTGGCTGATCCGCGTCGCGGCCTCGTATTCATCGACCCCTTCGAGATCGAGAATGCGGTTGGTGAATATTTCCGCACGGTCGTTCATGCGCTGGTTCAGGGTCTCGACCTGCGCCATCTGCACGCCAACCCGTGTCTCATCCGCCAAAAGCGCCGTGGTCCCCGCCCCGAGCGCCTGCGTCGCGGCCCCTATCCAGGTCTTGTAGGCCTGCGTGTCGGCGATTTCGGCGGGATCGGCGGCGGCCAGCATCGACAGCCCCTTCAGCACATCGCGAAACCCCGGATCATTGGCCTGAACGCCGTATTGCAGCCGGATCGCGTCGCCGGTATCGGCCTCCAGCCGGGGGGCGCCGGTGGGGCTGCCGTTGTAGAATGTCGCCTCGAAATCGAGCGTGGGGTCGGCGGCGTTGCCCGCAAAGGCCGCGTCGATCGCGGCGATGCGCGCGGCCGCGTCGGCCTCGGTCGCCAGCCCGCCCGACATCAGCTCGGCCATCGCCCCGGCGGGGGAACGCCCGGTGGCCGCGTTGACCTCCTGCCAGGGCTGCACGGTGGCCGCGGGCGCGCCGGTGCCGCTGAACAGCGGCATCCCCGCATGACTGAGGTTGGCCTGCGCGGTCACGACGCTGAGAGCCGCCTGCGCCGCCTGCCGCAGACCCGACACGGTGCCGGTCTGCCCGCCGCCGTTGGCGACGGCCAGATCCAGCACGCCCTGCACCTGATCGCGGATCGACGACAGCGTCGAGGCGGAGGTTTCCATCCGGCTGAGCAGCAGCGTGTTGGCCTTGAGCTGCGCCTCGTCGCGCTGGAGCGAGGCGCGCAGGTTCAGCGTCTCCGCCGCGCTGGTGCCGAGCGCGCGATAGACGTCGCTCCTGCGTCCGGTCGCCAGCTCCTGCTGGCTGTCGGCCAGCGCGCGTTGCAGATCGCTCGCGCTTTGGCGGCGCTGATAGGCGCTGTATTGCGTGGAATAGGTTCGGCTGAGCGGTGTCATCGGTCAGGCCCCGTCAGAATGCGGCCAGCAGCGTGTCGACCATCTCGGAGACGACGCGCATGACCTGTGAATTGGCGGCGTAGGACTGCTCGATCCTGACCAGTTGCTGAAGCTCGTCGTCGATGTTCACGCCCATCGACGCCATGCGCGTGCTCTGCACGGCCGCCGCGCCCGCCGACAGCGCATCACGCTCGGATTCGGCGCTGGCGCGAATGTCCTGCTGCGCCGCGATCAGCATGGAGCCATAGCCCGTCAGGCTGTTTTCCGCCCCCAGCCCCGCCCCCGGATCGAAGCTGTGGCCACCGTCGAGCGTGGCGAGAAACCCGTTGACGATGGTGCTGTCGCCGACCGCGCCGGGCGCTGCCGCCCCCAGCCCGTCGCGCAGGCGCCACAGCGCGCCGCCCGCCTCGGGCTTGACCCCGTCGTTGACCGCGATGCGCCCCGCCAGCCCCGGCTTGGGGGGCGCGCCGCCCACGGCGGCGCCCGCGTCGGTGAACAGCCCCGCCTGACCGGGCCCCAGCGTCGGGTCCGCCTCCTGAAAGCCCAGGATCACGCCCTGCGCCAGCGTGTCCAGCTGCGCCTGCATCTGCGGGATCAGATCGTTCACCAGCTGAATGGACCCCGCGAGCGATCCCTCCGACAGCCCGCGCACCCCGGCCGCCCCCGGCGTGATGTCGATACCGCCGCTGAAAAGCCGCCCCAGCTTGCGATCGAAGCTCAGCGGCTTGGCCTCATCGCCCAGCAGCAGCGGCGCGCCGCCCGGCGCGAAAAGCTCGGTCCGGCCGAAACGGTCGTTGCGGGCCTGAAAATCCATCAGCTGCGACAGCTGGTCCAGCGTCTGGGTGACCTGATCGCCATACGACAGTTTCAGATCGCTTTCGTCGGGCTCCAGCGCCATGCGCCGGTTCAGCTCGGCAAGCTGCCCCAGCTTGCCGTTGATCGCGGCCACATCCTGGCGGACGGCTTCCTGCGCGGTGGTCCGCGCCTCGCCCAGCCCATCGCTCGTGCGGTTGAACGACAGCGCCAGCGACTGCGCATCCGACACCGCGGCGCGTTGCAGCGCGGCATCCGACGGGCTCACCGACAACAGCCCCATCGCGCCGCGGAAATCCGTCAGGCGGCTGATAAGCCCGTCGGGTGCATCCGTGTCGCCCAGCGTCGTCGCGTAAAGCGCCAGCCCCGAGGCCACCGCATCCTGCTTGGCCACGCGCGCGGTTTCATGCCGGAACATGCGGTCGTAGGAGGCGTTGACCGCGCGCCTGATCTCGGACACCACGGGCTCGCCCGTGCCCGAGGTCACCACCTTGGGCGTGCGCCGGGCGTAGCCCTCGGCATCGGCGTTCGCGATGTTGGTCGAGGTCGTCTGCGCCCAGGTCGAGGTGAGGTAAAGCCCGCTTCTGGCGGCGTTCAGGGCAGAGGTCAAGCTCATGCGTAGGTCCCCGTCAGGCGGCCCGGACTAGCGCCCGGATCAGCGTTTCAGCCGCAGCGTCTCGTCCAGCATCTCATCGGCGGTGGTGATGATCTTGGCGTTGGAGGAATAGGCCCTCTGGCGCTGGATCAGGCTGGTCAGCTCCTGCGCGACATCCACGTTCGAGCTTTCCAGCCCGCCCGCGTTGATGGTGCCCGCATCCCCCGAACCGGCGGCGGCGAGGTAGAGATCGCCCGAATCGATCGACACCGAGAAATTCGCGTTGTCGTTGGTGCTCAGCCCGTTGGCGTTGGAAAATGTGGCCAGCGGCACGTTGAACAGCCTGTCGCGCGTGCCGTTGTCGAAGATCCCCCAGACATCGCCGAATTCGTCGAATTCGACCCGGAAGAGCGTGCCGCTTTGCGAGCCGTCCGCATCGGCGTTCAGCGGGGTGTAGTCGCCCGCGAACTGGGTCAGCCCCTCGAAGCTGCCGGGCGTGCCCAGACCGATGCTGACGGTCTGCGGCGTGGTGCCGTTGTCGATGGTCAGCGACATTTCCCCTGTCGCGGGGTCGAATTGGAACCCCGAGGGCGCCGCGGCCAGCGAGGTGGCATTGGCATAGCCCGCGGGCGTGCCCGCGCTGGCGCCGCTGTCGGTGAAGCTGACGTCGACACTGCCGTAATCGGTCGCGTCGTCGCTGACTGTCAGGTTCCATTCATTGGCGGTGGTGCTGGGCTGCCAGGAAAAGGTCACGCGCCCCGACTCCCCCAGGGGGGTGTAGTATTCGACCGACGACACGAAGGGATCGCCCGGAAACGCAAGGCCGGTTTCCTGCGCGGGCAGGTTGCCGCTGATGCCGATGCTGGTGGTCGCCGTCCCGCTGATGGTGCGCGAGCCCACGTTCACCGGCTCCACATCGTTGAAGCTGGACCGGTCGACCGCGCCCAATGTGCCGTCGGTGTAGGAAAAGCCCATCAGGTAGTTTCCGGCCGCGTTGCGCAGATAGCCGGTATCGTCGGGTTCGAACGAGCCGACGCGCGTGACCAGATTGGGCGAGGTCGCGCCTTCGTTGATGTTCGGCTTGACCACGAAGAAGCCGTTGCCGCTGATCGCCAGGTTCGACGACACCTGGGTGGAGTTGAAGCTGCCGTCATCGGTGTTGGAGTGGGCGATCGCGGTGCGCACCCCGGTCGAGGGGCTTCCCCCCGCCGCCATCGTGCCCGCGGTCACCATCTGCGCAAAGCTGCGGCGATAGCCGACGGTGTCTGCGTTGGCGATGTTGTATGAAATCCGCTCGACCGCCTTGGAGTTTGCCAAAAGCCCGCTGACGCCCGATGCCATCGCGTTGGAAATGCTCATTTTGCCTGCCTCGCCCCGTTTTCGGATCGTTGATCAAGATTCACCATTCAGAAATGAGGTAGTGCTTGCGGATTACACCATGGTTAAATCTTGGGGCGCCTTCTATGAAATCCGTGAAACCTGCGAAAATTCCCGGATGAGGGCCGAAAAGCCCGATCCGCCTGTGCGCTACTGTCCTTGCAGACGGTCCAGCGTCTGCGCCGCCTGCTCGACCGTGGCGCGGGCGGTGGCCTTGCGCAGCGGCAGCAGCTCGGGCGCCTCCTCGGACAGGCCGCGCGCGATGGTCGACCAGGTCGGCAGATCCGTCAGCGCCGGATAATCGGCCGCCAGCGCGGCGGTGCGCTCCATGTTGCCGTTGCGATAGGCCGCCAGCAGGAAATTGACCGCATCGGCAAAGCGCATCTTGTCGCCCAGGGCCGTGCCGAGCGCGCCATAGGCACGTTCGGCGGCGGCCCAGTCGCCCTGTTCGAAAAAGGCCTGGGCGCGGATGCGCATCAGCTGCGGCGAGGGCGCGCGTTCCGTCGCGCTCATCAATGCGGCGTGCTGGCCGGTTTCGCTGTAATAGCGCGCCGCCACCACATCGACCCGGCGGCGCAGATCGGCATCGTCGAGCGGGGCAAGCTCGGCCAGCAGCCGCGCCAGATCGTCATAGCGCCCGCCCGCCAGCAGCGCCTCCAGCCGCTTGACCTCGAGCCGCCGCAACCAGGTCGGGTCGACCTGCGCCAGGCCCAGATCGGCCGCGACGGTCAGGTAGTCATGCACCAGAAGGTATTCACCGGCCGCCACCGTGGTCGCCCCCGCCGCGAGGAACGTATCGGCGAAACGCTCCGAAGCCTCGGCAAAGACAGGGTTGTAGCGGTAATAGCGGCTCAGGCTCTCATGCGCCTTCATGAAGCGGCCCAGGCTGAATTCACCGGCGGCGCCCCGGGCGTAGAAATCCGCGATCAGCGTGTTTGCCTTTTGCCGCGCGCCCGCGGTCAGCGTGGAGCGCGGGCTGTCCGCGATCATCTTGCCATAGGTCGCGAGCGCCGCGGCGGTATCGCCGTTGATCGCCTGAAGCGAGGCCAGATCGCTGAGCACCTGCGCCGCCGCCGCGTCGCCGCGCCACAGCTGGGTTTCCAGCGTCAGCAGCTCGATCGCCGCGTCGCGGTCAAGAACCTTTTCGCGCAGGCCCAGATCGACCAGCGCCCGCCGTGCGCGATGCGCCCAGCGGTCGGTGCCCCCCATCGCGCGCGCATAGCTGTCGAAGGCGGCCAGCGGGTCGCCGCCCGTATCGGCCACGCGGCCCAGCAGGAAATTATAGGCCGCCCCGCCCTTCAGCGCGGCGTAGCCGTCGAAGGCGGCGGCCAGATCGCGCGCCAGCCGCCATTGCCGGGTTTCGATCGCGGCCTCCAGCAGCCCCGGCAGAACGCGCTCCTGCACCGGCTTGGGATAGCGCGCCAGCCGCGCCACCGCATCGGGCAAAAGCGGCCCCGCCTGCGCGGGCGCGCCGTCGCGAATATACGAAATCGCGAGGAAGAGAGGCTGATCGGGCCAGCCCGCGTAGCGCGGCTCCAACAGCACGGCCGAGCGCGCGGTCGGCGCCCGGTCGCGGCTGTCGAGCACCCCCAGCGCCAGCTCGAACGCCAGGGCGCGCATCTTCTGGGCGGGGGGCAGCTGATCGGTGTCAAGCGCACCCAGCACCGAAAGCCCCTCGGGCACCATGACATGCGACAGGTAGAAGGCCGCCAGATCGATCAGCGCGCGGGTCTGCTCAGGGGTGCCGGCGGGCGCGTCCAGCAGCCGCTGGCCGAGCGCGCGCCGTTCGCTCAGGAACGGCACGGGGTCCTGCGGCGCGAGGAAGAGCGCCGGGGGCACGGGCGACCACACCGATTTCTGAAGCACCCCCAGCTGCGTGAGCATCGACGCGGCGCCGACGGACGTATCGCGGGACACGTCGCGGGACGCATCGGGTATCGAACCGGGCGCGGCGACAGGCTCGGCCGTGCTCCACTCGGCCCGCGCGGGCGCCGCCCCCGCCCCGAGCACCAGCCCCCCGACGGCCGCGCCAACGGCCAAGGCAAGGGCCACGCCCCCTTCGCGGGCAAACCCGCGCAATGCCTTGATATACCCGCGTCCAGCCAAGATTGCGCCCCTGCTATGCATGTTTATACTTGCGTTATTCTAGCAAAAACACCATTGTCAGCAAGTAAAGAATGAACAGTTCGCACCGTTTCGGATCGGAAGCATGGATAATTCCACCTATGTCGCCCTGTCCCACCTCACCGCGCTCGAGCGGCAGATGGATGTGACGGCCAACAATATCGCCAATGCGAATTCCGCGGGCTTCAAGTCCGAAAAGGTCCTGTTCGAAAGCTACCTGCACGACAGCTCCGGCACCTCCGACAGGATGCAGACCAATTTCGTGCTCGATCGCGGCTCTTTCGTCGATCAGACGCAGGGGGGGATGCTCGACACCGGCAATCCGCTCGACATGGCGCTGAACGGTACGGGGTGGTTTTCCTATCAGACCGACGCGGGGCAGACCGCCTATGGGCGCGACGGGCAGTTCGTGCTGGATGCGCAGGGGCGGCTGATGACGCTGAGCGGCGCGCAGCTGCTCGATCAGGGCGGCGCGCCGATCTCGCTGCCGGCCGATCTGGCCGCCGTGGTCACCATAGCCGAGGATGGCACGATCTCGGCGCCGGGCGCGGGGGTGCTGGCGCGGGTGGGCGTGGTCGACATCGACAACATCGACGCCTTCCGCCGCATCGGAAACGGCCTGCTGATCCCGCCGCGGGACGGCGCGGCGCAGACCGTCGCGGCGCAGGACACGCGCGTGCTGCAGGGCCGGATCGAGGCCAGCAACGTGCAGGCGGTGACCGAGGTGTCGCGCCTGATGGCGATCCAGCAGGCCTATCAGCGCACGGTCAACCTGCTGACCACCGACGACGACCGCACGAAGAACATGCTGGGGCGGATCGGCCGCCCGGCTGTCTGAACGGAAAAGGGGCCGAGATGAAAGCTTTGGGTATCGCCGCGACGGGGATGATGGCGCAGCAGACGAATGTCGACGTCATCTCCAACAACATCGCGAACGCCAATACCACCGGCTTCAAGTCGAGCCGGGCGTCCTTCACCGATCTGATCTATGAGAACATGGCCCGCGAGGGGGCCGTCACCGGCGAAGGCGGCACGACCCGTCCGGCCGGGATCAACGTGGGCATGGGCGTGCGCACCGCGGGCACGGTCAGGCTGAACACGCAGGGCGGGCTGGTGCAGACCGAAAACCAGCTCGACGTGGCGCTGGACGGGCGCGGATATCTGACGGTCAACATGCCCGACGGCAGCCAGGCCTACACCCGCGACGGGTCGCTCAACCTGTCGCCGCAGGGCCAGCTCGTCACCCAGGACGGCTATGAGGTCGCGCCGGGTATCGTCATCCCCGACAAGACCGTGCGTGTCGAGATCAGCGAGACGGGCATCGTCAGCGCCTTTGTCGAAAACGACCCCGTTCCGGTCGAGGTGGGGCAGCTGACGCTGACCACCTTCATCAACGACGCCGGGATGCGCCCGCTGGGCAAGAACCTGCTGGAATCGACCGTGGCCTCGGGCGATCCGATCGCCGCCGTCCCCGGCGAGCCGGGCGTCGCCATCCTGCGGCAAGGCTATCTGGAGACCTCGAACGTGGACATCATCCGTCAGATCACCGATCTGATTTCGGCCCAGCGGGCCTATGAGATGAATTCCAAGGCCATCGAAACCGCGGATCAGATGATGTCCGCCGCCAATCAGATCAAGTGAGCCGCTTGAACGCCCATATCGTGGCCGCGCTGCTGGCGGTGTCGATCCTGTCGGCCCTGTCGGCGGCACCGGCCCGTGCCGCCTCGCCCGAGACGCTGGTGGAGGAGCAGGCGCGCGAGGCCTGGGGCGCGGAATTGCCCGAGGGCGCCAGCATCCGCGTCAGCGTGCAGGACCCCAAGCCCGTCGATGCGCTGATCATCTCGGCCTATTGGATGGACCGCGACTCGGGCAGGTTCCTCGCCAATGCCGTGATGGAAAACGGGCAGGAAAAGCGCATCCAGGGGCTTGCGCTGGCGACGATGACCCTGCCGGTGCCCAACCGCCGCGTGATGCCCGGAGAGATCCTGACCGAAGCGGACCTGACCGAGCTGGAGCTGCCGCTGCGCCGCGTCAGCGCCTTTGCCGTGCTGGGCCGCGACGATCTGCTGGGCAAGCAGGTGCGCCGGATGCTGACGCGCGGCCGCCCGGTGATGTCGCGCTCGGTGACCGAACCGCTGGTGATCGACCGCGGCGACCGCGTCTCGATCGTCTTCGACGACGGCAAGCTGCGGGTGACGGCGCCCGGGCGCGCGCTCGACGACGCGCAGCGCGGGCAGGAACTGCGCATCGTCAATCTTGTCAGCAGCCGCACGTTGCGCGGCATTGCCCGCGAAGACGGGCTGGTGGAGGTTCTCAGATGAGCCGGTTTCGCACGACGATTCTTGTGGCCAGTGCCGCGCTGACCGGCTGCGGCGCGCCCCAGTTCAACCGCGATCCGCAGCTCAGCCGCGTGGGCGTCGACCAACAGACAATGGTGGAGGCCGCGACCGCCACCGTGCCGATGCCCCCGCCGGAACCTGCGCGCGTGCCCTACCGGGCCGAGGCGGCATCGCTGTGGGAACGCGGCTCGGGCGGGTTTTTCGGCGACCAGCGCGCCACCAGGGTCGGCGACATCCTGACCATCGTGATCGACATCAACGATCAGGCCACGCTGCGCAACGCGTCAGACCGCGAACGCTCGGGCAATGCCACCCTGGGGTTCCCCAGCTTTTTCGGCTACGGCACGCAGATCGACAAGATCCTGCCCGGCGTCGGGCCGTCGGATCTGCCCAGCGGCAATCTCGTCGACATCACCTCCGCCACGACGGCGGGCGGCAGCGGCTCGATCCGGCGCAACGAATCGATTTCGTTGCGCGTGGCGGCGCTGGTGGTGCAGCGGCTGCCCAACGGCAACCTCGTGGTTGCGGGCCGACAGGAGGTCAAGGTCAACGAAGAGCTGCGCGAACTGCGCGTCGCGGGCATCCTCAGGCCCCAGGATATCCAGACGGACAACACGATTCCCTATGACCAGATCGCCGAGGCGCGCATCAGCTATGGCGGGCGGGGATCGGTGTCGCGGCAGCAGCAACGCAGCTACGGCGAGGACGTGGTGGACATAATACTGCCGTATTGAAAACGGCTTTTGCCCTGTTTGCATAAAATTAATGTCGGATTCTTCTGAGATAAGAGGTGGTCGTTTATGAATTGCGAGTACCTGTTCGATGAAGAAATCACATATCATGCTGGCTGTCCTGTCGGCGTTGTTCGGCGCGGCCGGATATGGGGCGGGGCATTTCCTTGTGCCCGAATCGGCGCAGCAACAGGTAAAGGCCCCCCCGCGCACGGGGTCTGAACAGGTGCTCGACAAGCTGTCGCAGGATGACACCGGGCAGGCCCCCGCCGCCGTGCCGCCGCGCGAACACGCCGGGGCGCCCGCCGATGGTCCCGCAGGCGCGGCGGCCGACACTTCAACCGGAACCGACGCCGCGCAGAAGCCCGCCGCCCTGCGCCGGGGCGAAAAGGAGGTGCGGCTGCTTCCCGCCGCGCTGAAGCTTCCGGCATCCGAAGCTGGCGCCGCTGCCGACCCCAGTGCTGACCCCGCTGCCGCGGCGCCGGGATTCAACCAGCGCGAGGCCCCGAAGATCCTGCGCGACAATGCGGCGCGGCAAGCCACACGCATGGACCAGCCGCCGACCTCCGGCGTCGCCACCGCAAAGGATCTGGCCGACAAGAAGGTCGTTCAACTCGGCCGCATGACCGTCCCCGTGCAGCGCGCCAATTCGATCACCTATGTGATTTCCGACATCGGCGTCGCGGTGAAGGACAGCGAGACCGCGCAATATTTCAACACCGCCGAAAACGCGGCGCGCCTGCGCGACGCGATCCTGATGCAGCTGCACCGTGTCTCGGGCACCTCGATGCTGCGCAAGGCCAGCATCGACACGGAGGCGCTTTCGCAAAATCTCGCGTCGGAGCTGAAAAGCGGCTTTGGCGACAGCGTCGAAAGCGTGCTGTTCATGTCTCTCTACAAGGCGGATGTGCCCCGCAGCTAAGGTTCGCGGTCCCCTGCGGCACCGCGCTGCACGGGCCCAGTGACACGGGCCCAGTGACACGGGCCTAGTGAATCGCCTCGATCTGCCCGGCAAGCACCGCTTCGCCGTTGCTCAGATGCAGCGTGGCCAGCCCCTGTTCGAAGGTCATCCGGTCGACCGTCGCGCGCGCATAGGCCGTGGCGCCGACCTCCTTGCCGCTCGGATCGGTCGCGGTGACCTTCAGCGACAGCCGATCGGGCGGCACCGGCAGACCCGCCTTGTCGCGCCCGTCCCAGACATAGGCCATAAGCTCGCCGTCCGCCGCGGGCAGGTCGGTGAGCTTGCGCAGCTCGGTCCCGTCCGGCGCCCGGATCGAGATCGTGGCGCTCTCGGCGCCGTCGGGCGTGCGGTAGCGGATCGTCGCGGGCCCCTGCGCATCGGTGGCGAAGCTGGTCGACGGCACGGTCACCTCACGCCCGATCAGCGCCACCCCGGCCATCGAGCCGAGGCTTGCGAGCTGCGTCGAGATCGCCTCCAGGTTGCTGTTCGAGGCGACCGCCTGTTCCACCTGGCTCAACTGCGCCAGCTGCGACACGAAGGTGGTGCTGTCCATCGGTTTCAGCGGGTCCTGATTGGAAATCTGCGCCGTCAGCAGGGTCAGGAAGCTCTGATAATCCGCGCCCAGCTGGCTGAGCGAATTTTCCGACGCGGCCTTCGCCGCGCCCGTGGCACCCGCCGCGCCGCCCAGAGGATCAATCGCCATGCCGTGCTCCGTTCATACATTCAGATCCACCCCGCCCGTGCGGGCCGGAGCGGGGGATTGCGACGCATCCGGCGCCTCGGAAAGGGGGGCGCCCGCGCCCGTATCGCTGCCCTCGGTGCCGCCCGCATCCTGCCCCTGACGCGGGCCGCGCTGGCCGAATTCGCCGAAGTTCAGGCCCTGATCGCCGACCGCGTGCCCCGCATCGCGCAGCATCCCCATCAACCCGTCGCGGTCCTGCCGCAGCGCGGCCAGCACGGCCGGGTTCTCGATACGGATCTCGACCCGCAACTGCCCGGTCTTGTCGGGGGTCAGGTCGATTTCCACCCGCCCCAGCCCGTCGGGGCGCAGCTCGACCCGGATCTGGCCCTGATTGCCCGTCTGCGCGCGCAGCTGGCTCAGGATTTCCTGCGTGGCGGGCGGCGGTGCGGTGTGCTGCGGGCGACTGTCCTGCACCTGCGCGGCGGCCAGCGGCGCGGCAAGGGGCCCGGGCACCGGCGCGGCCTGCGCTGCGGCGGCGGGGCGTGCGCCCTCGGGGGCGGCAGTCGCGGTATCGGTGACGAAGGCGGGCTTGGCCGCGCCGCTGTCCTTCGCGGCCCATTGCAGCGCCTGGGCCAGCGACGCGGGCGCGGCGGTGCCCGACGCGGGCCCGAGCCGCGCCGTCAGGGCGGATTCCGCACCCGAACCCGCAATGGGGGCCTGTGCAAGAGCCCCATTCTGGCCCCCGTTCTGGCCCACAGGCAGCATCCCCGCCCGCCAGTCCAACGCGGCAAGCCCCCCCGGCAGCGCCCCAAGAATGCGGCCGACAAGCGCCGACATACCGCCATCGGCCGCGCCGGATCCGGCCCCCGCGTCTAGGCCGCGCGCCAAGGCAACCCCGTCCCCAGAAGTCCCGCTCCCGGCAGTCCCGTTCAGGCCGGACGGGTCGAGCGCCCCCCCCGCGCCGCCGTCCGCGATCAGCGAGGCGAGCATCTGGCGCAGGACAGGCACGGCCGCGGCCTCCTGCCTGGGCGGGACCGCGGCGGCCGACGCAAGCCCCCCCGCCCCCGCGACGCCCGAAGGCAAGAGCGGCGCCAGAAGCGGTGCCAGCCGCGCCGCGAGGTCGTTCAATATGTCGGTGATTTCCGCATCCGACAGATCCGGCGCGCGCAAGGCCTGCTCGGCCGTGCCGAGCGCGTCCAACGCCCGGCCCAGCGGCGCGCCCGAGGGGGCCCCCGACCCGCCCGCCTGCGCGCCGCCGGGACGAAGCTGCGCCAGCAGCGCCGCGAAAACCCCGGTCAGCCCGCCCGCGTCCGATCCGGTCGGCTCCTCCGCGCCCGTCCGGCCCGTGCGCGTGTCGCCGCGCGCAGCCAGAAATGTGCCCGGTTCGATCATGCCAGCACGCTGCGCGAAAAGCCGCCGTCGATCAGATTGCGCCGCAAATGCAGGATCGCGCGCTTCTCGACCTGTCGCGCGCGCGCTTCGGTGATGCCCAGATCCAGCGCGACGCTGTCCAGATCGTCGGGAACGGGTTTGAGCTTGCGTCGCCGGATCATCTCGACCTCCTCATGGCACATGGCACTCATCGCGGCGTCGAGCATCCGCGACAGCGCATTCAGCTGGCTCTGTTCCAGCACCGCATCCTCGGGGCCGATGTCATCCGACACCAGGATATCGTGACCTTCCGGTCGATCATCGCTCGGGGCGCCGTCTATCGGCACCGTCCCGGCCACCGCCATGCGCACCAGCAGACGCTCCGCCTCGGGCAGCTTGCCCAGCTGCGCGTCGAGGAAGGTGCGCGTGGGGATGTCGATCACCGCCTTGATCCGCGCGAGAGAGCTGGAAATGCCGTTCATCACCCACCATCCGGCATAGGTCGAAAACCGCACGTTCTGCGCGCGGTCGAAATTGTCGGCGGCGCGCATCAGCCCGATGATGCCCTCGGCGGCCAGATCCTCCAGGTGCACGGGGTTGTCGGTGTATCGCGCCGCCTGCGACCAGGCCTGCCGCGCGTGCGAGCGCAGCAAAAGTTCCAGCGCGCCGCGATCGCCCGCATCCTGCCATTGGCAGATGGCCCACCTTTCCCGATCGACATCCAGAAGAGGTTCGCGCATCGCTGCCCGGTAAGACATCGACAACATGAATTCATGCCCAATCAAACTCTGCCTGCAAGAACAGATAAGCACAAATCGCGGGTTATCGGAAGATCTCTTTGATTTAGTGAAGGTTAAATCTGGACATCAGATTTTTCGGCGGCGCCATCTGCGGCCAGGCGGTGCCCGTGGTCGTCAGCAGACGGCGCACGCCTGCCTCCAGCCGCGCGATCCACTCGCCCAGGACAAGCCCGGTGCCGTCCACGCCGATCAGATCCGCCGGGATCGCGACCGGATCGGGCGCGGTGAAGCCCGCGTCAAGCGTGCGCAGATAGCTGGCAAGCTGCGGCGTCCAGAGGAAATCCTGCCGCGCGAACAGGGTCCTGTCGTCCAACGGCGCCTGCGTGGCGCCCCAGTAGGCGGCCAGGCTCCGGCCCAGCCCGCGCATGAAACCGGGCAGATCCACCCCTTTGCGTTGCAGCTGCGGGGCGCGCGCCATCCGCGCCGCCGAATGCGCCAGCATGTAAAGCGTGTCGGTTTCGCGTTCCATCGGCAGCCCGCCGTGGTCCATCGCCACCAGCAGGCTTTCGGCAACCATCACACCGAGATCGGCCGAGAACCTGTCGGCCGCGCCGCGGTGCCGCGCATCGGGCAGGATCAGGATCAACGTGCCGTAGGGCACATGCAGGTCGAGTTCTTCGCTCAGCACATCGCCGAGCGGCAGCGCGGGCATCAATTCCGTCTCATCGGGGATGAGCATCGGACGATCCATCGGCGCGGCGAGCAACACGGGCAACACGCGGGCGGGCACCAGCGCGGCATAGGCCGCCAGCAGTTCGCGTGTGTAACGGTCGGGTTTGCCGGTGGCCTGTCCCTGCCAGATCCGGTTCAGCAGCTCTTTGACGTTCATTGACTGACCCCCACCAGTAGATGATATCCCCATCTTCATCACAACATAGTGTAACCTAGCGTTAAGGTTAATCATCTGGATTGTAAAACTTTCGGGCGTCTTCCGCGTTACGCTTCCCCTAGGGAACCCAGGCTGAGGCAAAGCAAAACCGCCGGGAAATCGCGCTGCCGCCCCTTGTTTCGCGGCCCCGGCCGATGCCCGGAGACCGGGTCCACAGGTTCGAGTTTTTCGAAACACTTCGCTAGACAAGCGCCGCAGATACAGCGGGGTACAGCCGCAGCAGCCGCAAGATATAGCCCCGCGCCTGTAGATATGTTGCGACGCGCCTAGTGAGTCGGCTGCGGATAATTCACCGTGACACTGATCCGGCGGTTTTCCGGCGCGCCCGGGTTGGCGGGATCAAGCGGCGCGGTATCCGCCAGCCCCGAGATCCGCGTGATCCGCGAGGGGTTCACGCCGGTGTCGACCAGCACGCGCCGCGTGGCATTGGCCCGGTCGGCGGAAAGTTCCCAGTTCGAATAGGTTCCCGCCCCCGAATAGGGCACCGGGTCGGTATGGCCCGACAGGCTGAGCGTGTTCGGCAGGTCGGCAATCGCCTCCCCGATGACGCGGATCAGCGCGCGGGTGCGATCGCCGATCACGGCACTGCCGGAGGCGAACATGGAATGCCCCGCCTGATCGACGATCTGGATGTCGAGACCTTCCGCCGTGCGGTCGAACCGCAGATTGTCGGACATGTCCTTCAACGCCGCATTCTGCGCGACGCTGTCCATGATCGCGCCCTGCAACTGGCGCAGCGTGTCGTCGCGTTCCGCCATGGCGCGCTCGCGCTCGGCGTCGCGCGCGACCTGATCCAGCGAGGCGCCCTGTTGCAGCGACGTCTCGACCACATCCGCGGCCGGATCGCGCGCCGGGTCGGAGGCGGGCCCGGAAATGGTGGTGTCGGCCTTGCTGCCCTCGGGCCGGGTTTCATATTCGACGATGACCTGGGGGTTGCGGTCGCGCAGGCGGCTGTCGAACACGGCCAGCGGGTTTTCCTGCCCGAAGCTCGGCAGCTGCACCTCCGACTTGGGGCCGTCGGTCCCGCTCATCACACCCTCGGGGCCCAGCACCTGACCGTCCAGCATGCCTTCGCCGCGCCCGCCCGCCTCGGACAGGCTGGGGGTGAAGTAATCGGCCAGCCCGCGCAGCTTTTCCTCATCCGAGGCCGCGAGAATCCACAACAGCAGAAAGAACGCCATCATCGCGGTCATGAAATCGGCATAGGCGACCTTCCAGCCGCCGCCGTGATGCGATCCGTGGTCGTCCTCGATGATCTTCTTGACGATGATCGGCTGTGTATTGCGCGGCGCCATGATCTGTCAGCCTATCCTTGGTCCGCCAGCATGTTGCGGTCGTATTTGCCAAAGCCCGAGTCCCGCGCATAGCTGGCTTTCTTGCGCGAATAGCTGGGCGCCACCAGCGGCACCGATTCAGGCAGGTTGAACCGCGCGCGGTACTGCGCCTCGGTCATGCCGTGTTCGGCGCCCAGATGGCGCTTGAGCATCTTGAACCCGCGCCCGCAGCACAGGCAGTAAACCTTGTCGTCGGACACCGCGCGCGCCACCGGCAGGGCGGGCTGCGGCCGATCCTCCCCGCTCGCGTCAGGCGCGCTGGCGGAGGCGGGCTGCGGCAGCTGTCCGGCCTCGCCGCGCAACTTGCGATAGAGATTGACGATGTCGTCGGCGCCCACATCGCTGCGCGCGGCAAAAGAGGCGACGATGCGGCCGATCGTGTCTAGCTGGCTGTCGGAGGTATCCATAGGCGCATCCCGGTCGTTAGAAACACAATCTTGCAGTTCTTGTTAACGTTGAGCGAACCAACCGATCAAATCTTGCTGGTTCGCTTTTAATCTAGTTTTAAACCTTACCCCGACAAGAGGCTATTCGAGTCTTTCCATGCGGCGAGATTCCGCGCGCCACGCCCGGTAACCCGCCGACACCAGCGGCATGTCCCCCGGCAAGTTCCATTTGCGGCGGTATTCATCGGGGGTCATCCCCAGCGTTTCGCGGATGTGGCGGTGCAGAATCGGCTGCGCCGTGCCGGTTTCGGGGCATCGCAGGACCGCGCCACCCCCATCCCATCGATCCCGGCGCGCGCTCTCAGGGCGGGGCAGATCGCCGGGTTCCCGGCGGGAACGTCCGAAGAAACGCGCTGCTTTTTTGACGAAAAACAACATTTGCCCAGCCTTTGCTTGCCGTATTTCCTTGTTCTGTAAATGAGATGTATGTGGCGAAGTTTAATTCTTGTTGAACGATCACAAAAAAGACAAAAAATCGGACTTCGGGGATCAACCGCGGGTGCGAATCTGCCATCATCGCGTAAAAATCGAAGGCCAGGATGTCCCGCAGACCGCCCTATTCCCTTGTCGTGGAACGCGATACCGCGCTGCGCGCGCGCTGCTGCGATGCGCTGCGCGCGATGGGCGGCGGGCGTGTGCTGCGGCGGGCGCGGGCCTCGGACGTGGGCGATCTGGTCTCGGCCGAGGCGACGCTGGGCGCGCTGCTGGTCGGTCTGCTGGGCAGCGCCGCGCGCGACGAGGACATGCTGGCGCTGATCGCGCTGACCCGGCGCAGGCTGCCCGACGCGCTGATCCTCGCCGTCGATCCCGGCACCCGGCCGCTCGGCCCTGCCGAGGCCTTTGCCGCAGGGGCCGATGACGTGCTGCATTCCAACGGCCATCCCAGCGAATTCGACGCGCGTCTGGCGCTGCGGCTGCGGCAGGCGCGCCCCGCCACGCCGCGCACCGCCTATCTGTCGCGCATGGCCCTGACCCCGGCGGAAGCGGCGATCCTGCAATGCCTGGGCGCGCGCCCGGGCGAAATCGTCAGCCGCAGTGCCCTCGCGCAGGAAATCGGCGAGGCCGACTGGAGTTATGGCGACCGCCGCTTCGACGTGCATATCGCCCGCATCCGGCGCAAATTGAGGGACCATTACGGCGAAAAGATCCGGGTTCGCACGATCCGCGCGCAGGGCTATCTGCTCGAATCCGACTTCCCGCTCGCGCGCTGATCCGCCTGGCCGAGACGTTTCGCCAATGCCGCGAGCGGCGCCGACCAGTCGCCCGCATCGCGCTGCCGGTAGAGCGCCAGCGACCCGTACCAATCATCGGCCTCATCCCCGGCGGCATCGAGACCCCAGTACCACATGCATTCCGACCCGGCGGGCAGCAGCACGCTGGCGTCGGGATGACCCAGGGCGCCGCACAGATGCGCGGTGGTGTTGTCGATCGTCACGACCCGGTCGAGTGCCGCGATCTGCGCCGCGAACCCGGCCAGATCGGCCATCTGGTCGACCGCCGGATCGCTGTGCATCAGCAGATCGGGACGCGCCGCGCGCGCGGCGGCGATTTCCGACCGGCAATCGCCATATTGCAGGTTGACCACAAAGGCGCCCTCGGGCAGGGCCCGGACCAGATCGACCAGCGGAAGCGACCGCAGCGCGCCCACCAGCGACCGGCTGGCCCAGGCCACCCCGACGATGGGCCGCCCCTGCGCGCGCGCCTCATAATCGCGGCGCAGATGCGCCCGGCGCTGGGGGTCGGCAGTCAGATAGGCCCCTTGCCGCGCCCGGGCCGGGTGATCGCCCAGATACCGGGCGAAATCACCTATATAGGCCATTTCTTCGGGATTTATCCCGCCTTCCCGCGCCAAGAACTCCTCCATCGAAAGATGGCCCAGACCCAGCCGGTTGCCCTGCAGGAGAGACGCAAGCCGCGGATCGCCCACCAGCGTCAACCGGCACCCCTCGGGCAGCGGGGCGATGCGCGTCAGACAGGCCAGCGCAAGCTGATCGCCGATCCCCTGTTCGGAAATCAGGTAGAGCTGCGCGCGGCGCGCCAGCGCGTCGGGGGCGGCGTTGGCCTCGGGGCAGCGCTTGCGCTGCACGGCCGGAAAGCGCGCGGCGAAAAGCGCGTTGCCCGCCGCGAACTCCCGCGCGCGCAGCCGATAGACGCCATAGGCCTTGCGGATCTGCGTATGCTCGGGCGTCGCGATATGCAGCGCCTCTTCGTAGGCGGCGGAGGCCCGCGCGAAATCGCCGCGGTCCTGATGGATGTTGGCCACGATGCTCCGCGCCTGGGAAAAGCTTTCCGGCGTCGCGAATTCATGCGTTTCGGCCAGGGCCTCGGCCTCGTCCAGGCGGCGCAGGATCCGCAGCGCGGTCAGCAGCACCAGCACCACGATATCCTTGTCTTCCACCTCGGGCAGCAGATCCTGCGCCAGGGCCTGCGCCTCCGGCAGGCGCACGGCGTAAAGAAGGCTGCGCAGATGCGCGATGCGATGCGCCTCGGGGGCGGGGTCCAGCCGCCAGGCCAGATCCAGCCATTCCACCGCGGCGCCGGGTTCCTCCGCGTCGACCAACAGATCGCCGAGCGCAAGCGCAAGCGAGGCGTCGCCGATCCGGCGCACCACGGGCGCGACCGTCTTCGCCGCCGCAAAACGGCGCCCGATCCGTCCCATCAGCTCCAGATACAGCTTTATGAGAGCCGCATCCTTGCTGCCCGCCGCCACGGCGCGCGCGATCGTCTGGCAGGCGGGGATCACCTCGGCGTTCAGCACCTGCGCCTTTGCCAGCCCTTCCAGCACCACGACCGAGCGCGGCGCGCTTTCCGCGGCCTTGCCGAAAAACGCCGCCGCCGTCGCGCCTTCGCGCTGGTTGAGCGCCGCGCCGCCGAGGATGATCCAGGGATGCGGGTTGGCCGGATGGCTTTGCGAAACCGAATGCGCCAGCCGCAGCGCGCCCGCCAGCTCGCCCTGCCCCAGCAGCTGGTAAGCCTCATGCAGGGCCAGCGCCTCTTCGCCCTTGATCCCGTAGATCCGGGCGGCCTGCGCGATGCGACTGCGCTTTTCCTTGCGCGAAAGGGCTTGCGTGCTCATGTCATTCCTTCGGGACGGCGAAATAATCGACGGTATCGGAATGCGCGGCGCTATCGGCCACGCGGTAGCCTGCGCTGCGGCACCAATCCTGGACGAACCGCAGGATATCGCGGCGCGCGACCTCGGCCCAGATCACCGGGCGGTCGCGTGCTATCAGATCGCGCGCGCCCTCCAGCACCCTGAGCGGATGCGCCTGCGCCTCGATCTTGATCACGTCCACCCGGTCGCCGCCCATCAACGCGTCGAGCGCCCCCTGCCCCGCAGGCCCCATCCCGCGCCGGTCGACGCGCCCGCCCAGCTCATTCGCCTCGATATTGGCATCCAGATGGGCCACCGCTTCGGGGTCGGGCGCGACGGGATAAAGCCGGGAGGCCTCCAGCTGGCGGGCCGACCAGACGATGTGATTGCCCGCCCGCGCCCCCACGTCGACGACATGCGGGCGGGCGCGCCGCACCAGCGCCCGCAGCTTTTCCAACGACTGCGGTTCGAAATAGCTGCCCTGGGCATGGGCAAGCTGCGCGGCGTCCGCCGGATCGCTCAGCCGCATCCGCAGCGGCGGCGCCTTGCCGTCCTCGATCCGCGCCCAGACCGGCAGCGCGCGCAGCTGCGCACGCCACAGCTGCGTGACCGTTTCCGACCACTGCTGCCCGGTGGCCGAGCGCGGCCCGGTCGAATGCTGGCCGCGGCGGTTGATGAAAAAGATCTCGGGCCGCTTGGCGCAGGGGTACTCGGCCCACAGCCTGGTGTAGAACTGGTAATCCTCACCGACGTCGCGCGTGCTGTCGAATCCTGCGGCGACGGCGGCGGCGGTGCGGTAAAAGCCGCCGATCTGCACCGCCAGATAGGGCGGCACGGACAGAAAATCCGCGCGGCTGCTCAGCGTCTCCGGCTGGTCATCGCGCAGCGCGGGTTCGCCCGCGTCGTCGAGCGTGCAGATCAGCCCCCAGACGGCGTGCAGATCCGGTTCGCGCGCGATGATCCGGCCGAAGGCGTCGAAGGCGTTGGGGGCGAGGATGTCGTCGGCATCGAGGAAGAACACCCACTCCGCCCCGATCGCCTGCGCCTCTGCCAGCCCGTCGTTGCGGCGGCACGAGCGGCCGTGCAGACCCCGGCTGTCGTCCATCACCAGATGGCGCACCTCGGTGAAGGGGCCCATGCTCCAGCCCCGCGCCTGCGCCACCGACGGGGCGCAGCTGTCTCTCAACAGGGCCTCGTGCCCCGGCCCGACGGGCGTTATGATCGCGCAGATCACCGCGCCGCCCGCTCGAAGATCCGGGCCAGCCGCGGGCTTTTTTCCGCGGCGCCGTCCGTGCCCGCGACGCCATCCGCAGGCACCCCCGTCCAGGAACTGAGCCAGGGCGCGCGCACCCCCCGTTCGGTCAGCAGGCTGCCCGCGAACATCCCGAGACCCGTCAGCGCGACCAGCGCGAGAGCCGCCGCGATGAAACGCGGCACGCGCGAACGGTTCGGGGGCGGGCCGGGCGGCTCCGATGGCGGCACCGAGGGCGAGACCGTACCGTCGAGGCCGTCCTGAGCGCTCGGCACGACCGGCGCGACCGGGGCACCGGGGGCCACGAAGACGCCGCGCCGCGTCACGGTGACCTCGGCCCGCCGCGCCGCCAGCGCGAACCGCTGCTGAAGCCCCGCCGGAAACAGCTCCACCGGCATGTCGATGACCAACGGATCGCCCGATTCCCACGCGCCGATGGCGCTGCGCGGCAAGACGAAGCGCGAGAAATCGTCGCGAAACCCGATCTCTGCGACGCGCAGCGGGCGCGACTGAACCGAAACCCGCTCCGCCCCGATGGTCAGCCGCACACCGCGCGCACCCAGCGTCAGCGCACCTTCGGCAAAGCGGCATTCCTCATGCCGGATCTCGCTGGCGGGCCTGTAACCGACCGGCAGATCGCCCGCCCGCGCCGCCGCGCGATCCCCCGGCAGGTTCGCGCGCACCTCGCTCAGCCGGAACCGCGGCGCACGGCGGAGGAACGCCTCGACCGGGTCGGCGGCTGCGAGCGTCGCGGCCCGCGGCGGCAGGGCGGGCGCCCCGAGAGGGGGCATGCGGGGCACCGTGCCCGCCTTGACGGCCGCCTTGGCGCCCTTATCGATCCCCGTATCGCCGCCTGCCTTGCCGCCAAGCTTCGCCGTCGGCTTGCGCACCCCGCCCTTTTCGGCCGCCTTCGCCCCCGCGGCGGACAGGGCCTTTGCCTTGCGCTCCTGCTCGAAGCGGAAGTTGATGAGATGATCGGCCGCCAGCTCCGGCAGATCCGTTTCGGCCGCCACAAGGGTCAGCAGGCTCTGCTCATCGGAAAACAGCACCCGGCGCGTGGGCAGATCCGGCATCGCGGGCGCGACGGCGAATTCGCCCAAGGCCCGGCCCAGCACGGCCGCCGCCCGATCCAGGACGGCGGCGCCGTCGGTGATGTGGTGCAGCAGCATATCGCAGCCGCCCGCGTCATCCAGGCACAGCACAAGCCCGATCTCCTCGGGCCAGTCGGCAAAGACGCCGCGCAACTCCGCTTCGGTGAAGAAATAGGCCAGCTTGTCCTGAGTCATCATGTATAATTCACTTTGCACTCGGTTTCATCAATCCTATCCTTGTTTATACTTGAAAGAAAGAACATTTTATTTATGATGTTCTTCCAAGTCATGGACCAAGAAGAGACCGGATAAAGATGACATTGTTACTTGGACTAGCTCTCGTCTTCGGACTGGTATTCGGCGGTTTCATCCTGTCGGGCGGCAAGATGGACATCGTGCTTTATGCGCTGCCGTTCGAGGGAATGATGATCGGCGGCGCGGCGATCGGCGCCTTCGTCATCGCCAACAGCTTTTCGGTCATCAAAAGCTCGATGGCGGGTCTGCTCAAGGTCCTGAAGGGGTCCAAGTGGAAGGCGAACGACTACAACGACCTGCTCAAGCTGATGTATGAGCTGACGCGCATCTACAAGTCGCGCGGCGTGCTCGCGCTCGACAGCCACATCGAGTCGCCCAAGGACAGCGAGATCTTCGGCCGCTATCCGAAAATCGCGGCCGATCATTTCGCGCTGGAGCTGATCCGGGACTCCTTTCGCATGCTGTCCATGCAGTTCGAGGACAAGTACCAGACCGAAGACGTGATCAACCGCAAGATCAAGAAGCACCATACCGAGTCGCTGGCCTCTGTTCATGCCATCCAGACCATGGCCGACGGGCTGCCCGCGATCGGCATCGTCGCGGCCGTGCTGGGCGTCATCAAGACGATGTCCTCGATCGACCAGCCGCCCGAGGTTCTGGGCGGCATGATCGGCGGCGCGCTTGTCGGCACTTTTCTGGGGGTTTTCCTTGCCTATTGCATGGTCCAGCCGATTTCCGGCAGGCTCAAGCAGATCGAGGACGAAGACAGCGCCTTCTACATGATCATCCGCGACATCTTTGTCGCCATGGTCTCGGACCACCCGGCGCCGATCTGCGTCGAGATCGGGCGGGCGAACATCCCCACGCGGATGCAGCCCGATTTCTATGCGGTCGAAGCCGCGCAAAAGGATCTGCCCGCGGCATGAACGCAGCAAAGTCCCCGTATCAGTGCCTTTTGCAGGGCCTCTTGGGGAAGCCGCTGTCGGGGCTGCTGGGAGGCTTGGCTTTGGCGCTGGCGCTGGCGCTGGCGCTTGCCACCGCACCCCAGGCCGCCGAACAAAAGCCCGAGGGCAAGAAGGACATGGACGGCCGCGCCGCCTTTTCCATCGCCACGCTGCCCGCATCGGGGCGGGCCTATCCGACGGCGGTTCTGCTGGCCATGCGCGAAAAACTTGCCGCGCGCGCCGAAAAGAACAATCCGACGGATAAGGCGCACCCCGCCGGGGGCGCCCGCCCGACACCGGCCCCCGACACCGGCCAATGACCACTGACGCGGCGCGGCGGATGCGTGCCTTCGGCACGATCGAACGGATCAAGCGGCTCGATGTCGAACGTATCGCGCAACAGGTCGCCGCGGTCCGCTCGCGCCATCTGGCCCTGAGCAATGAGCGGCGCGACCTGCTGGCGCGCATCGCGGGCGAAAGCCATGTCACCGGCGTCGAGGGCGCGACCTATCTCGGGCGCTATCTGCGCTCCATCCGGGCGGAGGTCGAACGGCTCTCCTCCGAGATCGCGCAGATCGAACCCGAGCTCCGGCAAGGCGAGGAAAGCCTGCGCGCCGCGCTGGCCGATGAAAAGACCTATGAGGTCCTGCGCCTGGCGCGCATGACGCAGCTGCGCAGGGACCGCGCCAGGCACGAAGCCACCCGGCAGGATGAAATGGCCCGGATCCTGTGGTATCGCGCCGCGTCCCGGGATTAGGCCGGGGTGCCCCCCGTCAGGCGGACTCCTGCCTGCGGTTCCAGCGGATCGAGGAATAGAACGACACCCCGATCAACCCCGCGCCGATCAGCCCGGTGATGACCTCGGGGACATGCACGAGCGATTGCGCGAACATGATGAAGGCAAGCGCCAGGATCGACCAGAAGGCGCCGTGTTCGAGGTATCGGAACTGCGTCAGCGTGCCTTTTTCGACCAGCATGATGGTCATGGAGCGCACGTACATCGCCCCGATGCCCAGGCCGATGGCGATCAGAAACAGGTTCTGCGTCAGCGCAAAGGCCCCGATCACGCCGTCGAAGCTGAAACTGGCGTCCAGCACCTCCAGATAAAGAAACGCGCCCAGCCCGCCCGCGCGCACCGCCGAGGCGCCGCCATGTTCGGAATCCAGCACCTGCCCCAGCAGCTCCACCGCGCAAAAGGTGATGAGCCCGAAAACGGCGGCGAACAGAAAGGTCAGCTGGTCCTCTTCGGGCAGGTTCATGGTGAAGATCATCACCACCACCAGCACCAGCGCCACGTCGATGCCGCGCAGATCGGCGCAGCGGCGCAGACGCCGTTCCAGGGTGCCGATCCAGTCGACCTCCTTTTCGGGGTCGATGAAATAGCTCAGCGACACCATCATCAGGAAGGTGCCGCCAAAGGCCGCGATGGGCAGGTGAGCCTCCTGCATCAGATCGGCATAGGCCTGCGGCTGGGTCGCCGCCAGGCTGAGCGCGGTCCAGGGCGTGACCTCGGCCGCGATGACCACCACCGCCAGCGGAAAGACGATGCGCATCCCGAAGACCGCGATCAGAATGCCCCAGGTCAGGAACCGCTGCCGCCACACCGGCGTCATGCGGTCCAGCTTGTTCGCGTTCACGATGGCATTGTCGAAGGACAGCGAAATTTCGAGGATCGCCAGAATGGTGCCGACCAGCAGATAGGGCAGCGCGCCAAGCAGAGAACCGGAATAGACCCAGCCCAGCCAGAACGCCAGCACCAGCCCCAGCGCCGTCACGGCAAAGGCCCAGCGGAAATATCCCATTGCCGTCGTCATCATGATCCGAAGCACCCCGCGCCGAAAAGATCCGGCGCAGAACGTCCCGCTTCTTTTGCCGTAGGGGGAACCTATGGACGCACCCGCCGCCCCACAAGGGGCTGCCCCGTCAAGCGCGCCGCGATGCGGTGGCCGCGCAACGCCTCAGCCGCGCCCGCGGTAGGGGGGCACGCCCTGATCGGGAATCCAGACATCGGCGGGCGGCGTGCCGGTCTGATAGAACACGTCGATCGGGATGCCGCCGCGCGGGTACCAATAGCCGCCGATGCGCAGCCAGACGGGCGCCAGCAGATCGACCAGCCGCCGCGCGATCGCGACGGTGCAATCCTCGTGAAAGGCGCCGTGGTTGCGGAACGATCCCAGAAACAGCTTGAGCGACTTGCTTTCGACCAGCCAGCCGTTCGGCACGTAATCGATCACCAGATGCGCGAAATCGGGCTGCCCCGTCATCGGGCAGAGCGAGGTGAATTCCGGCGCGGTGAAGCGCACGCAATAGGCCACGCCCGCCTGCGGGTTGGCCACGCGTTCCAGCACCGCCTCTTCGGGCGATTGCGGCAGGGGCACGTCGCGGCCCAGCTGGCTGAGGGTTTCGTGGCTGTCATTCATGGCGCGGCCTTTCGCACGGACGGTTTGAGGAAAACGACTGGCGCCGCTTTCGCCCAGGGTGCGGGCCATGTCCAGACCTAGGATGGCATCCGTTCGGCCAGGCTGGCCATGATCCAGATCGTGCCGCCGCCCATCATGATCAAAAGCAGCGTCGAAAAGAGGATCAGATGCAGATCCTCGCGGGCCTGCCCCTTCAGCCGGATATGCAGGAAAAAGCGGAAATGCACCGCCATCTGCACCACCGCCGCCACCGCGATGATCCAGCCCACTGTCCAGGGGGTCAGCGCCTTGGTCCAGACCAGCACGAAGGGCGGCACCGTCAGCAGCAGCGCCAGCGCATAGCCGATCAGATAGGACCGAAGCTCGGCGCTGGCGGTTTCCTCTGCCATGCCGGTTTCGTCGGGCTCGTCGTTCCGCTCGTCGCTCATAGCAATCCTTTCAGAAACACGATGCTGAAAATCGCGATCCACACGATGTCGAGGAAATGCCACAGCACCCCCAGCCGCAGCAGGCCCGTCTTGACCTGCCTGTCGACCCCGTGGACCACCATCTGGCCGATCAGCATCACCATCCACAGGCTGGCCGTGGCCACGTGCAGCCCGTGCAGCGGGACCAGCGACCAATAGGCCGACAGGAACCCGCTGCGGTCGGGCGATCCGCCCTTGTCCAGCATCTTGGCGAAATCCCGCAGTTCCATCCCCAGGAAGGCAAGGCCCAGCAGCAGGGTGATCCCCAGCCAGATCAGCATCCGCCCGGTGCCCTTCTCATGCTTCATCGCCAGCGAGGCCATGCCGAAGGTCAGGCTGCTGGTCAAAAGCAGCATCGTCTCGATGAAGACCGGGCGGATCTCGAACAGATCCTTGGGACCGGGGCCGCCCGCCAGCGCGCCCTCCATTACCACATAGGTGGCGAAGAGCAGTCCGAAGACGATGGCGTCGCTCATCATGAAGACCCAGAAGCCGAAGACCTCGACCTGGGCGGCGTCGTGAGCGTGGCCGTGGCGTTCGTCCAGGTTCAGGCCCGGATGGCGTGGCTTCTGCTCGCTCATGGGTGGCCCTCCTGCGCGGCTGGGATGGCGTGGCCGCGGTTGGCGGGGGTGCGTTCCTGCCCGCGGTCGATGCGCGGGGTGGCGGCGATGCGCGCCTGCCACGCCTCATACTCGGCGCGCACCTCCTCCGCCGGGATCAGCTTGACCGTGTCGCGGGCGAAACCGCGCGCGATCACCGCGCCCAGCACGACAAGCAGCCCGGCCGTCACCATCCACCAGATGTACCACACCAGACCGAAGGCCAGCACGACCGAGGCGACCGACAGCACCGGCCCCAGCGTGCTGTTGGCGGGCATCTCGATGTCGTGCCAGCGCCGCGGCGCGGTCTGGGGCCCGTAGGCCGTGCCCGCCTCCTTGCGCGCGGCGAAGGGGTCGAGATCATCGACCACCGGCAGCCGCGCGAAATTCCACTCCGGCGGCGGCGCCGAGGTCGACCATTCCAGGCTGCGCCCGTCCCAGGGGTCGCCCACCGGCACCGCCAGCGCCGCACGGTCGCGCACGCTTTGCCACAGCTGCACGCAAAGCGCGACGAACCCCAGGACGATCAGGCACGCCCCCAGCAGGGCCACCAGCGTGTAGGGCAGATAGGCGGGTTCGGCGAAGTCGAGCATCCGCCGCGGCATCCCCAGCAGCCCCAGCCCATAGAGCGGAAAGAACGCCAGCATGAACCCCAGGCTCCAGCACAGGGCGGCGACATAGCCCCAGCGGTCGGCCAGCCGGAATCCGAACGCCTTGGGAAACCAGAAGGTATAGCCCGCCAGCATCCCGAACAGCGTGCCGGGGATCAGCATGTTATGGAAATGCGCCACCAGAAACAGCGTGTTGTGCACCTGATAATCGACGCTGGGGTTGGCCAGCACGATCCCCGTGGTGCCCCCCACCACGAACAGCAGCACAAAGCCGATCGCATAGACCATCGGCACGGTGATGCGCACCCGGCCGCGCACCATCGTCAGCATCCAGTCGTAGATCTTGACCCCCGTGGGGATGCCGATCAGCATCGTCGCGATGCCGAAGGCCGCGTTCAGCGCCGCATCCTGCCCCATGGTGAAGAAATGGTGCACCCAGACCGTGAACGAGAGCACCGAAATCGCCATCGTGGCGATCACCAGCGAGGTATAGCCGTAGAGCCGCTTGCCCGAAAACGTCGAGAAGACTTCGGAATAGACCCCGAAGGCGGGCAGGATCAGGATATAGACCTCCGGGTGTCCGAACAGCCAGAACAGGTTGGCATAGTTCATCATGTTGCCGCCCATCGTGGTGGTGAACAGATGAAACCCGAGGTAGCGGTCCAGCGCCAGAAGCGCCGTCGCCACCGTCAGCGGCGGCATGGCGAAAATCATCAGGATCGAGGTGCACAGCGCCGTCCAGGTAAACAGCGGCATGCGGAACAGATGCATCCCCTCGCAACGTTCCTTGTAGATCGTGACGGCAAAGTTGATGCCCGTCATCATCGTGCCCAGCGACGACAGCGTGACCGCCCAGATCCAGTAATCCGGCCCCGCGCCGGGGCTGAAGCTGCGCTCGGTGAAGGGCGGATAGCCCGACCAGCCGCCGGTGGAAAACGGCTGCAGCACCAGGCTGATCATCACCAGCACCGCCCCCGCGATCGTCAACCCCAGGCTGACCGAGTTCATCACCGGGAAGGACACGTCGCGCGCGCCGATCTGAAGCGGCATGACATAGTTGATCAGACCCGTCAGGAAGGGCATCGCCATGAAGAAGATCATGATCGTGCCGTGGGTCGAGAAAAACTGGCCGAAATGTTCGGGGCTCAGGAACCCGCCGCTCAACCCGACCGCCTGCTGGCTGCGCATCAGCAGGGCCTCGACCAGGGCGCGGGCCAGCATCACGAAGGCCAGCACGATATACATGATGCCGATCTTCTTGTGATCGACCGAGGTCAGCCATTCCGACCACAGCACCCGCCACCAGCCGCGCCGCGTGACCACCCAGATCACCGCCAGCCCGCCCAGGACCACCAGCAGCGCGGCGAAACTGCCGATCGTGTCGTTGATGATATTCTCGCGTGTGGGGTTGGTCAGCATCCGCCAGAACGGCAGCGCATCGCCGCCCAGGCGCCCCAGCACCGGATGCCAAAAGCCGCTTTCAGTCATTCGAGGCCCTCCGCAGCGCTCGGGTTGGGGGCCTCGGGGCCGCCCTTGACGACCGTGGCGAAAAAGCCGTCGGGAACGGTCGAGAAATGAATGATGCCCGGATCCGCCACCGGCTGCGGCTGCGGCTGCCCCGGTATCGGGGCGGGGGCGTCAGGCGTGAGCGCGGGCGCGGGGTCCGGGCTGGCCTGCCCCGGCGCCGCTGCCCCTCCGACCGCGGCCAGCTCCTCCAGCAGGGTCGCCGCCTCTCCGGCCGATCCGCGCTGCGCCACGATCGCATAGCTCTGCGCATCCAGCGCGACCGGGGCATTGCGCGTGGCCTCCACCCAGGTCCGGAACGCCTCGGGCGTCATCGCGGTCGCGGAAAACGACTGTTTGTGAAAGCCCTTGCCGTTGTACTGGGCGTTCATGCCCCGGAACCGCCCGGGGGCGGAGGCCGCCAGATGCAGACGGCTCACCATGCCGCCCATCGCATAGACCTGACTGCCCAGCGACGGGATGAACAGCGATTGCAGCACCGTGGCCGATGTCATCTCAAGCGCGATCTGCCGGTCGACCGGAAACGCGAGATCATTGACTGTGGCGATGCCCAGATCGGGATAGATGAACAGCCATTTCCAATCCAGCCCGACGACCTGCACCCGCATCGGCGCCAGCGCGGCGGCCCCGGCGCCGGACGTCTGCGTCGCGGCCGCGGGCAACGGGCGCCACGGGTCCAGCGCGATGGTGTTGCGCCACAGCGCCACCGCCAGCACCGCCACCAGCACCACCGGCCCGCCCCACACCAAGAATTCCATCAGCCAGGAAAAATCCCACTTCGGGCGATAGGCCGCGCGTCCGCGATAGCGATAGCGCCACAGGATCAGAGGGGTCAGCACGAAGATCGGCACGATCACCAGCAGCATCACCGCCAGGATGAAGCCGAAATGCGCCCGCTGCTGCGCCGCGACCGGCCCCTGCGGATCGAGAAAGGTGATGTGATCCTGTGTGCAGCCCGACACCGCCAGCACCCCTACCGCGGCGACCAGCGCCAGCGCCCGGCGCAGGCCCGTCCTCGATTCACGGCCACGCCCCGCGTGTCTGCCACGTTCCGCAATGGGGCGGCGCGATGGCGTTGCGGGGATTGCCTCGGGGTCTGTCACGCTCAATTTCGTGCCCTGCCTCTGTCTGCGTTCCTGCCTTCGGCGACGGCGCCTCCACTTCCGGCCGGGGCCGCCGGTGAACCTCGCCCGGGTGGCCCGGGTGCCACGCGGGACGCAGGGCCAACCGGCTGAAATCACGGCCTGCCGCGCCACATCCGACATCGCCGCAACGACGCCGTACCCTGTCGGTTCCGTTCAAGTAGCACGCGCGCGCGGATAAAAAACAAGATTTTTCACCCGCGCGCCCATAGCCCGTACCGCCTGCCGGATAATATTGCACCGGCTCCAGCGCTGGACCCCCTTGCCTTTTGCGGCTGAGGTTCCACCCTTTGATCCGTAGGCACAAGATTTCGTGAACGGAGGGTTCATGTCGCCATTCCTGATCTCCGCCCTGTCGATGGCGGCCGCGGCTGCGCTGACCCTCGCGCTTGCGGGTATGGCGCGCGCGGCCTCGACCTACCCGCAGGGCGCACCCTATCTTGGCGGCGGCACGGCCCGGACCCACGCCTGGCAGCGATATCATTTCCGCCCCTACCCGATGACCATGGTGTTCATCGCCTTCGAGATGGAGATGATGTTCATGTACCCTTGGGCCGTCGTTTTCGTGACCGAGGGCCTCAAGGCGATGATGGAAATGGGCATGTTCCTGGCGATCCTGTCGGTGGGGCTGCTTTACGGCTGGCGCGAGGGCGCGTTCAGATGGCAATGAGTGCGCTGCATCGCTGGGCCGCACGCGCGGCCGTGCCCGTCTATGCCTGTATCGGCCCGGGCTGGCTGCCCCGTGCCGAGGCGCTGCTGGCCGATCCGGCGTTGCGCCGCGCCGCCACGCCGCGCGAGGCCGCGTTGCTGCTGATGCTGGGCCCGCTGCCCGACGACACCGCCGAGGCCCGCGACCGGCTGCACGACCAGCTGGCGCATCCGCGCCGCACGCTCAGTTTCACCGACAGCGCCCCCGACGTGTCCGATCTGGTCGCCGCCTATGCCGATCTGCTGGAAAACGATGTGGCCGAGCCCGACCGCCAGCCCGACCAGCCGCCCAACGAATGGCGCGGCGTGGGGCCGAACAGACAGGGCGGCAAGGGGATGATGGGGGGCGTGCCCTATGGCCGCCCGATGGCGATGACCGACGACGATCTGCGCGACGGGCTGACGCTGGATGCCTATGCGATGCGGGTGGGGCCTTTCGCCTCGATGCTGCCGCCGGGGCTGGAGCTGTCGCTGACCCTGCAGGGCGACGTGATCGTCAAGGCGCGGGTCTGCGCCGCGCCCTTCGCCCAGCCCGAAGAGGCCGACGCCCCCGCCGCCTGCGCCGCGCGGATGCTGCGGCTGATGGGCCTGCCCGCCGCCGCCGCACGCGTGATCGCAGGCCGCAGGCCGATCGCGCCGGGGCTGCTGCGCGCCCTGCCGCCGGGTCTGGGACAGGAGCAGGACCACGATGCCCGCGCCAGGCTACGCGCCTGGATCGACGCGGCGACCGCGGGCAGGCGCGATGCGGCTGCGCCCGCCGATGCCCACGGCGGCATATCCGATCTGGCGCGGATGCTTGTCGGGCTGGAATGGCATGAGGCGGTGCTGGCGCTGGCCTCTTTCACGCCCGACACGCTGTGCCGCGCCGCCGGCGCGTCGATCGAGGCCGCCCGCGCCGAGGAGGAAGCCGAGCAGCAGGACGGCGGGACGGAACATGGCAACATGGAGCATGGCGGGATGGTCCACGCCAGCATGGGCCACGGCACCCGGTCCGGCCACACCGACCAGGGCCACGACATGAGCAGCCACAAGATGCCGGAGTCCCCGCAATGACCGCCCCGCTCTCCCCCGCGCTGGTCGTGCTTGTGACCCTCGCGCTGCCGCTGGTGCTTTTGTCCGGGGCGTGGCTGGGCGCGGTGCTGGACCGGCTGAGCCTGCGTCTGCTGGGGTCCGCGCCTGCGGGCGGGCTGTCCCCGCTGGCGCCGCTGCGCGCGGCCGCGCAGCTGCTGACCCGCCAGAGCATCACCACCGAGGCGCCCGACCGGCTGACCCGCGCGGTGGCGCCGGTGCTGTATCTGGCGCTGGCGGCCATCGGCATGTCGGTGGTGCCCTTTGCCCCCGGGGCGGCGGCGCTGGTGGAAACGCCGGTGGGCATCGTCGTCTGGGGCAGCTGCGAGGCGCTGATCGTGATCGCCGTCTTTCTGCACGGCTGGTCGCCCAACGCGCCCTTTCCGCTGATCGGGGCCTATCGCTATGCCGCCATCGGCCTGCCGATCATGCTGCCCTCGATGTTCGTGCTGATCGCCGCCGCGCTGCCCGCGCAATCGCTGTCGGTCAGCCGCATCGTCGCCTCGCAGGCGGAGATCTGGAATGTGGTGCGCCAACCGCTGGGCCTGCCGCTGTTCATCCTGGTCGGGCTGACGCTGACGCTGCGGGGGCCGTTCGACTATGCCGACAGCGCCGATCTGGCGGGCGGCACCTCGGCCGAGGAAAGCGGCGCGGACCGGGCGCTCTGGCAATTCGCACGGCTGGCAATGCTGACGGCCTTCAGCGTGATGGCGGCGGCGGTGTTTCTGGGCGGCCCGCTTGGCCCGGTGCTGCCGGGTCCGGCGTGGCTGCTGGTGAAGGCGGCGGCGGTGATGGCGGTGACGGTGATGGCGGGGCATATCTTCGCGCTGATGCCGCCCTCGCGGATGCTGAGCTTTCTGTGGGTGGTGATCCTGCCGCTGTCGTTCCTGCATCTGCTGCTGGCCGGGCTGGAGGCGCTGGCATGACCGAATTTTCGATCCTCGCGCTGGCGCTGCTGGCCATCTGGTCGGGCTGGCGCGTGTTCCGGGTGGATTCGATGATCCGCGCCACCTTTGTGCTGTTGCTGTCGTTCGTCGCGGTGGCGGGGATCGGCGTGCTGCTGGCCGCGCCCTATCTGGGGGTGGCGACGGTGTTCATGATGGCGGTCGAGATGATGGTGATGGCCATCTTCATGATCGCCTTCATGATGAACCCGGCCGGTCTCAACCCGATGGAGATGGTGCATCAGAAGCCCGTGGCGCTGATCGCGGGCTGGGTCACCTTTCTGGGCCTTTCCGCCGCCATCCTGCTGAGCGATCTGCCGGATCTCGCGGTGCCGGACGACAAGCGGCCGGTGTTCGATCTGGGGCTGGAGCTGCTGGGGCCCTCGATGCTGATCTTCGAGACGGCGGGCGTGACCCTGCTGGCCACGATGGTCGGCGCGGTGATCCTGTCGGCGCGCAGCGGGCGCTATGGCACCGCCGACACCGGATCGCGTCCGCCCGGTCTGGTCGCGGGCGGCGAACCCGCCGGTCGCAAGCCCGAACCGGGCGGCGGCGGTCACGGTGGGCATGGTGGCCACGGTGGGCATGGAGGCCACGGTGGGCATGGAGGCGGCGACGGCGAGACCGACAAGAGCGCCCATGAGGATCACGGGGGCCATGGGGACCACGGGGGTCATGACATGAAGAAAGGAACGCACGGATGACGCTGACGATCGTTCTTCTGGCCGCCGCGGCGCTGATGGGCATCGGGGTCTATGGCGCGCTGTCGCAGCAAAGTTTCGTCATGCTGATGATGGGGCTGGAGCTGATGCTGAACGGCGGGCTGCTGGCCGTCATGGGGTTCTGGTCCCAGGGCCTGGGCGGCGCCCCCGAGGGCCAGCTGCTGGGCATCATCATCATGGCGGTGATGGCGGTCGAGATGTCGATCGGCTTTGCGCTGGTGGTCGCGGTCTATCGCAAGCGCCAGGCCGACATGACCGAGAGCCTGGGGACCCTGAAGCAATGATCTGGCTGCTGACCCTCCTACCCGCGCTCGGCGGGCTGGCGCTCTGGGCGCTGGCGGCGCGCTTGCCCGCGGAACAGCAGCGCGAGGCGATGGCCCGCGCGGTGATCGGCGGCGCGGCGGTGGTGATCTGTCTGGCGACGCTGGGCGTGGCACTGGCCCTTGCGCTGGCGCCGGACAGCGCGCAGGGGCAATTCGACTGGGCGCCGGGGCTGCCGCTGCTGGCGCGGCTGACGCCCGGCGCGGCGATGATCGCGGTGTTGACTCCGCTGGTCGGGACCTGCGTGGTGGCCTTCGCCTCGATGCATCAGGAGGCGCAGGGGCTGGCGCGGCTGACGGGTCTGTTGCTGGTGTTCATGGGCGCGATGGAGCTGGTGGTGATGGCCGGGGATCTGGTCACCCTGCTGATCGGCTGGGAAATCATGGGCGCCTGTTCCTGGGCGCTGATCGGCCACGAATGGCGCAAGCGGGGCGCGATGGGCTCGGGCGGCTACGCCTTCGTGATGACGCGGGGCGGCGATCTGGGGCTCTATGCGGCGCTGATCGCGACCTTTGCCGCCACCGGGCGCGCGGATTACGCCGCGCTGGGGCAGCTCGACGGCGCGGCGCAGGCGATCGCGGGGTTCGGGCTGCTGCTGGCGGCGGCGTCCAAGGCGGGCCAGCTGCCGTTTTCGCCCTGGCTGATGCGCGCGATGGCGGGGCCTACCTCGGTCTCGGCGCTGCTGCATTCGTCGACGATGGTGGCGGCGGGCGCCTTCCTGATGGCGCGGCTGCATGTCTATCTGGCGCCGGTGCCGGGGCTTGGCGCCACGCTGGTGGCGGTGGGTCTGGGCACCGCACTGGCGGGCGGCGTCGTGGCGGTGGTGCAGCTTCATGCGAAAAAGGTGCTGGCGGCCTCGACCTCGGCGCAGCTGGGGCTGATGTTCGCGGCGGTGGGTGCGGGCTATCCCGGCGTCGCGCTGCTGCATCTGGTGATCCACGCGCTGTTCAAGACACCGCTCTTCTTTGCCGCGGGCATGGCCCATGAGGTCGCAGAAAGCTACGACATGCGGCGCATGGGCGTCGGGCGTGCCCTGCCCTGGGTTCCCTGGCTGAGCCTGCCGGTCGCGCTGGCGCTGGCGGGCGCCCCCCCTTGGGCGGCGGCTGGACCAAGGAGGAGATCATCGCGACACTCGCACATCTGTCCCCCTGGCTGGAGGCCGCGGGCCTGCTGGTGGGCGGTTTGTCTGCGGCCTATGCCACGCGTTTTTTCGTGATGGTGCTGGGGCCGCGCGGCGCGCACGAACGTGGCGCAGCGCGCCGCGTGGAAAAGACCGCGCTGGCGGTGCTGGTCGCGCTGAGCCTGCTGGCGTCCCTGCTGTGGGTGCCGCAGATCGAAGAGGCCGTCGTGGGGTTTCTGGGCGCCACACCCCCCGAAATCACCTTGGCGGAGCTGTTGACCTCGATCCTGGTGCTCGGGCTGGGGGTGGTCGCGGGTCTGGCGCTGTCGCATGATCCGGCCCCCCACCCGGCGGCGGACTGGTTCGGTCTGCCCTTGCTGATCGAGCGCGGAATAGAGGTTCCGATGCAAGGGCTGGCGATCCGCGCGGCGCGCTTCGACGATGCTTGGATCGACGCCCTGCCGGACGGTACGGGGCTGCTGGGTCCCGGCGTGGGCCGGGGCCTGGGGCGGGCCGACGCGCGGCTGCTCGACGGGATGTCGCGGCGCGGGCGCGGCGCCTTCGTCGGCATGGTCGGCGGCGCGGTCTGGCTGGCGCGGGCACTGGCCCGCCACAGCGCCCGCGAGGGCGAACAGCTGAGCGATCTGATCCCCGGCGGCACCGCGCGCGGCGCAGGTCTGGCGGCAAGCGGAGCGCGGCGGCTTCAGACCGGCTATTCTCATCATTACTATGTCATCATCGCGGCCGGCTTTCTGCTGGGCCTGCTGATCCTTCTGGCGGGAGCCTGAGACCATGCTGAGCCTTTCCATCCTTATCCCCCTGCTGGCCGCGCTGGCGCTGGCGCTGATGCCGCGCCTGTCCGAAGCGGCGGCGCGCGCGATCGCGGTGCTGGCCGCCGCCGCCTCGCTGGCGCTGCTGGTGCTGGTGTGGGTCGGATTTACCGCGGGCGCGGGCTTTCAGGCGGTGCAGGAAATTCCCTGGGTGCCCTCGCTGGGGATCGCCTGGCGGGTCGGCGTCGACGGCATGTCGCTGGCGCTGGCGCTGCTGAGCGCGCTGATCTTCCTGGCCGCGACGGCCTGGCCGATGCCCGAACTGTCCCGCCCGCGGGCCTATTACGCCTGGCTTCTGTTCCTGACCGGCGTGTCGCTGGGGCTGTTCCTGACGCTGGATCTGGTGATCTTCTACGTGTTCTTCGACCTCAGCCTGGTGGGGATGTATTTCCTGATCGGCCGCTGGGGGCATGGCGACGCGCAGAAGGCGGCGCTGAAGTTCTTCATCTACACGCTCGCGGGCTCGCTGCTGATCCTGATCGGGATCATCGTGCTGGTGCTGGCGCTGCCCGAGCTTGATTTCGACATGCGCCGTCTGATCGCGCAGACCCCGCTGGCGGGTGGCGGGATCACCGCGTCGCTGGTGCTGCTGGCGTTTCTGGCGGGCTTTGCGGTCAAGACGCCGCTGTTTCCGCTGCACACCTGGCTGCCGCCCGCGCATGTGGACGCGCCCGGGCCCGCCTCGGCCATCCTGGCGGGGGTGCTGCTGAAGATGGGCACCTACGGCATGATCCGCATCCCGTTGCAGATGATGCCCGACACCTTTGCCCGCTGGGCGCTGCCGCTGGCGATCGTGGCGCTGATTTCGATCCTCTGGGGGGCGTTGGTGGCGCTGGGTCAGGGCAATCTGAAACGCCGGATCGCCTATACCTCGGTCAACCACATGGGCTATACGGTGCTGGGCATCGCGGTGGCGGGCGCCGCCATCGGACCCGAGGCCGCGCGGACCGCCGCGCTGAACGGTGCCATCGTCGAGATGATCGCCCACGGGCTGATCACCGGGGCGCTGTTCCTGATCGCGGGCAGTTTCTGGGCCCGCACCGAAGATTACGAGATGGCCCATTACGGCGGGCTGGCCGGACAGGCGCCGCAGCTGACGCTGCTGACGGTGCTGGCGGCCTTTGCCTCGCTCGGGCTGCCGGGGCTGGCGGGGTTCGTGGCCGAGCTGCATATCTTCATCGGCGCCTTCGCCGTCTATCCCTGGATCGCGGCGATCGGGCTGCTGGGGCTGTTGATCACGGCGGCCCTGTTCCTGCAAATGCTGCGGATGGTGTTCTTCGGCGATCTGCCGACCGAGCGGGCGGGCTTTCCCGACCTGTCGCGGATGGAAATCGCCTGTCTGGCCGGGCTTTTGTCGCTGGTCGTGCTGATCGGCATCTGGCCCGCCTGGCTGCTGGATCTGATCGACGCGGGCGGGCTGATCGCCGCGCCCGCCGTCCCAGCCCTCAGCGTCGGAGGCTGACATGCCGATCGGCGATCTTGGCCCCGAACTTGCCGTCCTGATCGCGGCAGTGCTGACGCTGCTGCTGGCGATGGTGCTGCCGCAGCGCCGCCTGGGGCTGTGCCTGTGGCTCGCGCTGGCCGGGCTGGCGGTGGCGGGCGTGCTGGCGGCCGCGCAGCTGGGCGCCTGGCGGATGACCTTTTCGGGGACCTTCGCGCTGGATGGCGCGACGATCTGGGCGCGGCTGCTGATCCTGGGGGCGACGGCGCTGTGCCTGCTGCTGGCGCCGCGCTGGTTCGCGCGCGACACGCGGCACGGCGAATTCTATGCGATGGCGCTGTTTTCCACGGTGGGCGCCATGGCCATCGCGGGGGCGGCGGATCTGATGCAGCTGATGATGGGCGTGCTCTTGTCGTCGATCACCGGCTACGTGCTGGCCGCCTATCACCGCGACTGGGAGATCTCGGTCGAGGCGGGGATGAAGTATTTCCTGCTGGGCGCGCTGGTCAACGGCGTGATGGTGCTGGGGATCGTGTTCGTGCAGGGCACGCTTGGCACCACCGATTACCAGATGCTGGCGGCGGGAGGGCGCGGCGCCGTATCGGGCGCGCTTGGCCCACTCAGCCTGCTGGGGGTGATGCTGGTGCTGCTGGGGCTTTTGTTCAAGCTGGGCGCCGTGCCCGCCCACCCTTGGGTGCCCGATGTGACCGAAGGCGCCCCCGTTCCCGCCGCCGCCTTTCTGACCACCGTGCCCAAGATCGCGGGCGCCGTCGCGATGTTCCGGCTGGTGCAGATGCTGCCCGCGGGCCCCGCCCTGGGGCTGAGCGTGGCTATCTTTGCCGCGGCCACCATGACCTTGGGCAACCTGGCCGCGCTGTGGCAGGACGACCTGCGCCGCCTGATCGGCTGGTCGTCGGTGGCACAGGCGGGATACGCGCTGATGGCCGTGGCGGTGGCGGGCCGCGCGCCCGAGGCGCTGCCTGCGCTGCTGGTCTTCATGGGGGCCTATGCGCTGGCCAATATCGGGGCGCTGGCGCTGGTGGCCGACATGCGCGGGCGCACCGCGCTGGACGACTGGTCGGGGCTGGGCCGCCGGATGCCGGTGCATATGGCGGCGCTTGGCGTGGCGTTCCTGTCGCTGGTGGGCATCCCGCCGCTGCTGGGCTTTTTCGGCAAGTTCGCCCTGTTCGTCGCCACGCTGGAGGGCGGCATGGCCTGGCTGACGCTGTTCGGCGTGGCCAATTCGGTGCTGTCGCTGTTTTTCTATCTGCGCGTGCTGGGCAAGATGCTGTTCGGCACCGCGACCCCGGACGCCGACGTGCAGCGCCTGGGCGGCGCGGCCTGCTGGGTGATGGTCACCGCCACGCTGCTGGTGGGCCTTGGGGCGCTGGGTCTGGGCGCGGTCTGGACGCTGCTGCCGGAGGCGACGCTGCCCCTGCCCTGACCCGCCGCCGACAAAGTGCCGCGACGTAAATTTCCGATCCCGCCCCGCCCCCGCCCCGCGGCGCGCCTGTCCCGGACGCCCCGCCTGCGCCGGGCGAAAGAAAAATCCGGTCGCACGCGGCACGCGAAATTTTCACTTCTTCCTGGCGGCTGCGCATTCAGGAATTTTTATTCCTGCCGCCGCGGTTCCGCAGCCCCGGCGCGCGCGCCGCGCGCCGTCCGCGGGCCGCGGCGCGGCGCCCTCAGATCTGTTGCCCATGCGATACATATCTGTAATGGTTCGGCTATCGACAACACCGGCCCCGCTGTCTGAAAGGGAAACAATCCCATCCGGGCGCCGCACATCAGGGAGATGAAAATGTCACTGAAATCAGTCCTATTCGCGGGCAGCGCGCTGCTTGCGCTGGCGACGGGCGCCGCCCAGGCGCAATCGCTGGTCTATTGCTCGGAAGGCAGCCCCGAGGGTTTCGACCCCGCGCTCTATACTTCGGGCACCACCTTCGACGCGTCGTCGCATACCGTCTATAACCAGCTGGTCGAGTTCGAGACGGGCTCCACCAAGGTGCTGCCGGGTCTGGCCGAAAGCTATGAGGTGTCCGACGACGGGCTGGAATACACCTTCAAGCTGCGTCCGGGCGTCAAGTTCCACAGCAACGACCAGTTCACCCCGACCCGCGATTTCAACGCGGATGACGTGATCTTCACCTTCGATCGCCAGCGGCTGAAGGATCACCCCTACAACAAGGTATCGGGCGGGTCCTGGGAATATTTCGATTCCATGTCGATGCCCTCGCTGATCAAAAGCATCGAAAAGGTCGACGACCTGACCGTGAAATTCGTGCTGTCGCGCCCCGAGGCGCCGTTCATCGCGAACATGGCGATGGATTTCGCCTCCATCCTGTCGGCCGAATACGCCGACGCGATGATGAAGGCGGGCACCCCCGAGATGCTGAACCAGCAGCCCATCGGCACCGGGCCCTTCACCTTTCAGGCCTATCAGAAAGACGCCGTCATCCGCTATCTGCGCAATGACAACTACTGGTCCGATCCCGCCAAGGTCGAAAGCCTGATCTTCGCGATCACGCCCGACGCATCCGTGCGCTATCAGAAGCTGCAGGCGAACGAATGCCAGATCATGCCCTATCCGAACCCCGCCGACGTGCAGGCGATGAAGGACAACGCCGACATCAAGGTCGAGGAGCAGGAAGGCCTGAACGTCGGCTATCTGGCCTATAACACCAAGGTCGCGCCCTTCGACAATCCCAAGGTCCGCAAGGCCCTGAACATGGCGATCGACAAGCAGGCCATCATCGACGTGGTGTTCCAGGGCTCCGGCCAAATCGCCAAGAACCCGATCCCGCCGACGATGTGGTCCTATAACGACGCCGTCAAGGATGACCCCTTCGATCCCGAAGCCGCCAAGAAGATCCTGGAGGAAGAGGGCGTCAAGGATCTGTCGATGAAGATCTGGGCGATGCCGGTACAGCGTCCCTACAACCCCAACGCGCGCCGCATGGCCGAGCTGATGCAGGCCGATTTCGCCAAGATCGGCGTGAACGTCGAAATCGTCAGCTATGAGTGGGGCGAATACCTGGACCGCTCCAAGGCCGAGGACCGCGACGGCGCCGTTCTGCTGGGCTGGACCGGCGACAACGGCGATCCCGACAACTTCCTCGGGGTCTTGCTGTCGTGCGACGGTGTCGGCAGCGCGAACCGCGCGCAATGGTGCTATGAGCCCTTCGACAAGCTGCTGGTCGAGGCGCGTCAGCTGAACAGCCAGGATGAGCGGGCCAAGCTTTACGAAGAGGCGCAGGTCATCTTCAAGGAGCAGGCACCCTGGGCCACGATCGCGCATTCGGTCGTCTTCATGCCGATGCGCAAAGAGGTCGAGGGCTATGTCGTCCACCCGCTGGGCGGCCATCTGTTCGACAACGTCAGCCTGGCCAAGTAAGCGGCCCGCACAGGCGACCGGACGCCCCAGGGCGTCCGCTTGAAAACATCTGTCCGGGGTTGGCAACCGCCCCGGACACCCCGCCCGGAGACACCCCCGCATGACCGACCGTTTCGC
>NZ_JBRBUA010000029.1:0-10684 GCF_052826345.1 Brevirhabdus sp.
ACGGCATCCCGTTCGACCCCGAAAAGCCCACCGTCACCTCGGGCATCCGGCTGGGCAGCCCCGCCGCCACCACCCGCGGCTTCGCCGAGGCCGAATTCCGCCAGATCGCCGACTGGATCGTGCAGGTCACCGACGGGCTCGCCGCCGATGGCCCCGACGGCAACGCCGCACTGGAGGCCCGCGTCCGCGACGAGGTGCTCGCCCTCTGCAAGCGCTTTCCCATCTATCAGGGGATGTGACGGCGCTGCTGAACCGCATCGCATATGATCCGCCTGGTCCGGGCGGCACGCCGCTTTTGATCGTGCACGGCCTCTTCGGGTCGGCGCGCAACTGGGGGGCGATCGCCAAGCGCCTGTCGCAGGACAGGCCGGTGGTGTCGGTCGACATGCGAAACCACGGTGACAGCCCGCGCGCCGACAGTCAAAGCTATGCCGACATGGCCGCCGATCTGGCGGAGGTGATCGGCGCGCGGGGTGGCAGGATGGATGTCCTTGGCCATTCCATGGGCGGCAAGGCCGCGATGATCTTGGCGCTGACCCGGCCCGACCTGCTGCGCAAGCTGATCGTCGCCGACATCGCGCCGATCAGCTATGGCCACAGCCAGACCCCGCTGATCGACGCGATGCGGGGGTTGGACCTGTCCGGTCTGTCCCGCCGCGGCGAGGCCGACGCCCGGCTGGCCGATACAATCGCCGACGCCGCCACCCGCGCCTTTTTGCTGCAATCGCTCGACCTCAAGGCCCAACCGCCGCGCTGGCGGCTGAACCTCGACGTGCTGGAACGCGAAATGCCCGAAATCACAGGTTTTCCGCAAATCGAGGGCCAGTTCACCGGCCCCGCCCTGTTCCTGACCGGCGGCGCCTCGAACTATGTCAGCCGCGCGGACCGGCCCGCCATCCGCCGTCTGTTCCCCGCCGCCCAGTTCGCGGGCATACCCGCCGCGGGGCACTGGCTGCACGCCAAACGCCCGCGCGCCTTCGAGGCCGCCGTGCGCGTCTGGCTGGACACCGACCACCAGACGGCCGCAACGCGGCCAGCCCCGGGCTAAGCTACGCCCAACCCGTAACGAAAGGTTACCAATGCTGCGTTTCATCACCGCCATCGCCCTTCTGACAGCGCTCAGCGCCTGCGACGTGCCCTTTATCCCGCTGATCTGAGGGCGCCGCGCGGCCCTTCATTGTCGCGAAAATATCCCCGCCGGAGGCAGCCGCGATCGCAGCCACACGACCGGCGGGAGGTGGCGTCAGACCCTGTTCGGCGGCTCCGCCCCGTCGAAAAAGGCGCGCAGGTTTTCGACGGCCATCAACCCCATCCCTTCGCGCGTTTCCAGCGCGGCGGTGCCCAGATGCGGCAGCAGGGTGACGTTCTGCATGTCGATCAGCGCCTGCGGGACCTTGGGCTCGAACTCATAGACATCAAGCCCCGCCCCTGCGATGCGGCCCTGTTGCAGGGCGGCGATCAGATCCGCTTCCTTCACGATGTCGCCGCGCGCGATATTGACGAATATCGCGTGGGGCTGCATGGCCGCGAAGACCTCTGCGTCGATCAGATGGCGGGTCTGCGGGCCTCCAGGCACGGCGACCACCACCACATCCGCGCGCCGCGCGACCTCCGCGGCGGAGCTCAGCTGCGTGGCGGGCACGCCCGCATCCTCGACGCGCGATCTGTTGTGGAACACCACCTCCATCCCGAGCCCCGCGTGGCAGCGTTTGGCGATGGCCTTGCCGATCCGGCCCATGCCGATGATGCCCAGAACCTTGCCCGACACATGCAATCCGAGCATCTGAACCGGGTGCCAGCCTTCCCACGCGCCCGCGCGCACCATGCGCTCGCCCTCGCCCGCGCGGCGCGCGGTCATCAGGATCAGCGTCAACGCCAGATCGGCGGTCGCATCGGTCACCGCGCCGGGGGTATTGGTGACGACCACGCCCGCCCTGGTCGCGGCGGAGACATCGATGTGGTTGTAGCCCACGCCGAAATTCGCCAGCAGCTTGCAGCGTGGCTGGTCGAGGCCCTGAAAGGTCTCGGAACCGAAAGCGTCGCCCAGCGTCGGCAGGATCGCGTCATAGCGTTCCATCAGCGCGCGCGCTTCCTCGGCACCGACGGGGGCGTCTTCGCTGCGCAGGGTCACGTCGAACAGCGACCGCGCCCTTTCCACGACCTTGTCGGGCATACGTCGGGTAATCAGAACTTCGGGCATCAGTGCAATTTTCCTCCATCGGGAACGGGGTGATCGGGGCTCAGCAACACGACCTCTCCATCGGCGTCGGGCAGGCCCAGCACAAGAACTTCGGACATGAACCTGCCGATCTGGCGCGGCGGGAAATTGACCACTGCCAGAACCTGACGTCCGATCAGCCGGCCCGGCGTGTAATGCGCGGTGATCTGGGCAGAGGATTTCCGCTCCCCCAGATCGCCGCCGAAATCGATCCACAGCTTGATCGCCGGGCGCCGGGCCTCGGGATAGGGCTCGGCGCGGGTGACGCGGCCGACCCGGATATCGACCTTGGCGAAATCGGCGAATTCGACGAGATCGCTCATTTCGACAACTCCCGGCTGCGGTCGGCGGCGGCGGCGACGGCACGGCGCAGCAAGGGCGCAAGACCCTGCTCCTCGTTCATCAGCACCTCGAGCGCGGCGGCCGTGGTGCCGTTGGGGCTGGTGACATTGCGGCGCAACTGGGCGGGATCTTCGGCCGCCTCCATCGCCAGCGCGCCCGCGCCCGCGACGGTGGCCTTGGCGAGCGTCATGGCCAGGGCGGGGTCGAGGCCCTGCGCCTCGCCCGCCTGTGCCAGCGCCTCGATCAGGTGAAAGACATAGGCCGGACCCGACCCCGACACGCCCGTGACCGCATCCATCTGCGCCTCGGCGTCCAGCCGCACCACCTGCCCGACGGCGGACAGCAGGCGTTCGGCCATGTCCATGTGCTCCGCGTTTGCATGGGCGTTGCCGATGATCGCCGTGATGCCGCGCGATATCGCCGCGGGTGTGTTCGGCATCGCGCGGATGATCGGAGAGCGCGCGCCCAGCGCGGCCTCATAGGCGGCGATGGGGGTGCCCGCGGCGACCGTGACGAACAGCACATCGCCATCGCCCAGCGCCCGCAGGCTCGGCAGGGCTTCCTGCATCATCTGCGGCTTGACCGCGATCAGCACCACCGCGGGGGTGTCCGGCAGATCGCCGTTCAGGACCAGACCGTCCTGCGTCAGCTGCCGCACCCAGTCCGAGGGATGCGGATCGCGCACATGCACCGATGCCGCGGGCAGCCCCTGCCTGAGCCAGCCGCCCAGCATCGCCGATCCCATCTTGCCGCAGCCCAGCAGAACCAATCCGCGCCGCGCTATATCATCCAATGTCATCCGTCGTCCCGCCTTGGCCCGTCATTTCAGGGCCGCAGCCTAGGCGCGACCGTAAGCCTCCGCAATGGCGACCTGAAGCGCCTCTTTCGGGGGCTGATCGCCCCAGCACACAAGCTGGAAGGCGGGATAGAACCGCTCCGCGCTGGTGACGGCGGTGCTGAGCACGCGGTCGATCTGCTCGGGTGTGACCAGCGCCTCGCCGGGCATCACCAGCCCGTAGCGCCAGACCATCAGCTTGTGGTCTTCCCAAAAGCTGAAGGAGCCCGCCCAGCACATGTCGTTGGTGCGGTTGAGCACCTCGTAAAGCGCGGGCAGCTTGTCGACCGGCGGCTCCATCTCGAAGGTGCAGATCAGCCGCAGGGTGGAATCCTGCTCCGACCAGGCGAGCGTGACGGAATAGGTGCGCCACTGCCCCTCGATCGCCATGGCGATCTGGTCGTCGGCGACACGGTCGAAATCCCACTCATGATGCTGGGCGAGGGTTTCAACGATGTCGATGGGGTGAAGATCGTCGCTTGTCAGATATTCTTCGGAGTATGCCATGCGCTGCCCCTCTGATTGTCACTGGGAGGCGACTGCCCCCCATACACTGGGTCGTTGTCTAGGGGGGATATATTTTGCAGAACCCCATACCAGATATGGTGTTCGCATTCGGGCAAGCAGGCAAGGCAAAACTGCAAACTATCCCCAGATAGTTTGCAGTTCGAGCGCGCGGGCGGGGCGTGGTTTCGCCGTTGCACGCGCCCCCAAGCGGGCGATCCGCCGCTCAGGGGTCTGAAAAGCGTTGTGAATTCGCGCGGATCAGGTCGGTTTTGTTTCAGGTGCATCCCGGTCGCTGCCGGACCCGGCGTCGGAACCCGTGCCGGGACCGGATTGATTGGACGGCGCGGCAGGGCCGGCCTTGCCTTCCAGCTTGTCGATCCGGGCCTTGAGCGAGTCGTTTTCCTCGCGCGCCTTCTGGGCCATCGCGCGCACCGCGTCGAATTCCTCGCGGGTCACAAGATCGCGATCAGCCAGCCAGCGATCGATCATTCCGTTGAAGGCGGTTTGCGCTTCGGTCTTTGCACCTTGGGCCACGCCCATCGCATTGGTCATCAACTGCGAAAAGTCGTCGAACATCTTGTTTCGGGTCTGCATCTTACGCCTCCACTATACAATCGATATATGGGTTTCTGCCGCTCGGGCATCAAGGCGAAACCCTTCCCGCGGGGATGGTTTCGCATCGAAAGACGCAGATACAGCTAAAGGACGATCATGCAGGCCCTCATCCCCTTTCCCCAGATCAGCCCGGAGATCTTTTCGCTCGATCTGGGATTTTTCGTCTTTTCGCTGCGCTGGTACGCGCTGGCCTATATCGTGGGCATTCTGATCGGCTGGCGACTCACGCTGCAACTGCTGCGCAACGAGGCGCTGTGGCCCGGCCGCGAGGCCCCCGCCAACGGCGAGCAGCTCGAGGCGCTGATGACCTGGATCATCCTGGGCGTCGTCATCGGGGGGCGCTTGGGCTTCGTGCTGTTCTATCAGCCGGGCTACTACCTGCAAAACCCCGGTGAGATCCTGATGGTCTGGCAAGGCGGGATGTCATTCCACGGCGGCATGCTGGGCGTGATTGCCGGGATCGTGATCTTCTGCTGGCGGCAGGGCATTCCCCTGCTGGGCATGACGGATGCCGTGTCCGTCGGCGTGCCGCCGGCGCTGTTGCTGGGCCGCATCGCCAATTTCATCAACGGAGAGCTCTGGGGCCGTCCGACCGACCTGCCCTGGGGCGTCGTGTTTCCGGGCCAGATGGCCCAGAACTGCCCCGGCGTGGTCGGCCCCTGCGCGCGCCACCCCTCGCAGCTGTATGAGGCGGGAATGGAAGGGCTGCTGCTGGGCGCGCTGCTGCTGGCGCTGGCCTATCGCGGCGGGCTGCGGTGGCGCGGCTATCTGACGGGGGTGTTTCTGACCGGCTATGGTCTGGCGCGCTTCATCGTCGAATTCGCGCGCCAGGCCGACGCCCAGTTCATCACCCCCGACAACCCGATGGGCAATGTGATCGAATTCGGCGCAACCGGCACCGGGCTCAGCATGGGGCAGCTGCTGTCGCTGCCGATGATCGCCGTCGGGCTGGGGTTGATCGCCTATGCCCTGCGCGCACGCGCCCGGGCGCGCTGAGCGGTGCAGCCCCCTCCGATGAGCCCGCTGGAACAGCAGCTCGTGGCCCGCATCGCGGCCACGGGGCCGATCGGCCTGGCCGAGTACATGTCGATCTGCCTGCTCGATCCGCGCCACGGCTATTACGCCACGCGCGATCCTTTCGGGCAGGCCGGCGATTTCACCACCGCCCCCGAGATCAGCCAGATGTTCGGGGAGCTGATGGGACTGGCGCTGGCGCAAAGCTGGCTGGATCAGGGCAGCCCCTCCCCCTTTACCCTGGCGGAGCTGGGACCCGGGCGCGGCACGTTGATGCGCGATCTACTGCGCGCGACCGCCCGCGTGCCGGGCTTTCACGCCGCCGCGCGCGTCACCCTGCTGGAAGCCAGCCCCAGCCTGCGCAAGCTTCAGCGCGCCGCGCTGGGCGCGCGGGCGGCCAGGCAGGCAGACGCGCCCGAACCTTCGCCGACGCGCCCGCCAAACGACCCGGCCGAGGGCGCGGTCTGGATCGACGATGCCGCGGATCTGACGTCGGATGCCGCGCCGCAGCCCGTCTTCGTGATCGCCAATGAATTCTTCGACGCCCTGCCGATCCGCCAGTTCCAGCGCCAGGATGCCGTGTGGCGCGAGCGGCTGGTCGCAATCAGGGACGGGCGGCTGAGTCCCGTTCTGGGCGGGCCGGTCGCCCTGCCCGAGCTTGCCGCGCGGATGGGCGATACCGTCGACGGCGATGTGGTCGAGATCTGCCCCGAGGCGAGCCGCATCGCGGGCCTGCTGGGCACGGCGATCGCACGGCACGGCGGGGTCGCGCTGATCGTGGATTACGGTGCCGCCCGGTCGCTGGGCGATACCTTTCAGGCGCTGCACCGGCAGGGTCACGCCGACCCCTTTGCCCATTGCGGCGAGGCCGATCTGACTGCGCATGTCGATTTCGGCGCGCTGGCACAGGCCGCCCGCCCCGCCGCGGCCAGCCCGCTGGTAAGCCTGGGCGTCTTGCTGGAACGCCTGGGCATCACCGCCCGCGCGCGCGCCCTCGCCGAAAGATTGCAGGGCGACGCGCTGGCATCGCATATCCGCGCGCATCGCCGCTTGACCCACCCCCAGGAAATGGGGAGCCTGTTCCGGTCGCTCGCCCTGGTGCCGCCGGGGTCCGCCCTGCCGCCCGGATATGCCCCATGACGCTCAAGATCCTGACCCACGAACTGCTGTCGCCGCTGACGCACGGGTTCTTCACCCGCAGCGGGGGCGCCTCGTCCGGGATCTTCCAGGGGTTGAACGGCGGGTTCGGCTCGTCCGACCAGAAAGAAAGCGTGGCCATCAACCGCAGCCGCGTGGCAGAGGCGCTTCGCGTTCCGCCCGACCGGCTGATTTCGGTCCATCAGGTGCATTCGCCGGATGTCGTGACCGTGAAGGCCCCGCACGAGGGCACACCACCGCGCGCCGACGCGATGGTGACGGCGGTGCCGGGGCTCGCGCTGACCATTCTGACGGCGGATTGCCAGCCGGTGCTTTTCGCCGATCACGACGCGGGCGTCGTCGGTGCCGCCCATGCCGGTTGGAAAGGTGCGTTGGGCGGTGTGCTGGACGCCACGATCGAGGCGATGCTGGCCCTGGGCGCCGATCGCGCGCGTATCGTGGCGGTGATCGGCCCTTCCATCAGCCAGCGCAATTATGAGGTCGGGCCGGATTTCATGGACAGCTTCATCGCCGAAGACCCCGACAGCGCTCGATTTTTCGCCCAAGGCCACGGCGACCGGCTGCAATTCGACCTCACCGGGTTCGGTTTGCACCGTCTGCGCCAGGCCGGGGTCGCCGCGGCGGATTGGACGCGTCATTGCACCTATGCCGACCCCGATCTCTTTTATTCCTACCGCCGCAGCGTGCACCGCGCCGAGGCCGATTACGGCCGCCTCATGTCGTGCATCCGGCTCTGATCCAGCCGCTCCCGCGGCGGCCGCAGACCCGTCACGCAAGCATCACCGAATGATCCGATCAACGCCACGCGGCCGCCCCAATCGGGCGCCATGTTCGATGCCTACAGGATAAAGGCCCCTACGCCGCGAGCGGCGCCCGGGGGTATAGGGACAAAGGCACATGAACATGAAAACGCGCTGGATCGAGCAGATCGTGAGGGAATCGGAAAAGGCGCAAAAGCCGCTGCCCTGGTCGCGCAGTTCCAAGACCGCGCGGCGCGCGGCACCGCCGGAGGAGGCCGCGCCGCTGGCCGAACGCCTTATCGCTTTCCAGAGCGCGCCGTCCGCGGCGCAGGCAAGCTGCCCCTGACCTCGACCCGACGCCCTGCGGCGGCGGTTTTCGAGACCGCGCAGGGCCCGGAAAACGAGGCGCCCGCGACCGTTCTGCCGACGGTTGCGGGCGTTTTCATTGCATCGCGCGCGGGGCCGGGTCCGCGGCATCCCGAGACGTCCCCTGACGCCCCATGACGCCCCGAATCCGCGAGCGCTCAGGGCGCCTTGCGCAGGCGGGCCTCAAGCACGTCGAAGGGCACGCCGGGTTCATCCTTCGCGCCGCGGATCACCAGCGACGTCTTGACGCTGGCCACATTCTCGGCCGCCGTCAGCTCTTCGGTCAGAAAGGTCTGAAAGCTGCTCAGATCGGGGGCCACGCATTTCAGGATGAAATCGATCTCCCCGTTGAGCATGTGGCACTCACGGACCAGCGGCCAGCCCTCGCAGCGCGCCTCGAAGCGGCTCAGGTCGACCTCCGCCTGGCTGTGCAGGCCCACCATGGCGAACACCTGCACCTCGAAACCCAGCGCGCGCGGGTCCACTTCGGCATGATAGCCGCGGATCAGGCCGCTTTCCTCCAGTGTGCGCACGCGCCGCAGACAGGGCGGCGCCGATATCCCCACCCGTTTGGCCAGTTCCACATTCGTCATGCGGCCGTCCGCTTGCAGCTCGGCCAGAATCATCCGGTCGATCGGGTCGAGTTTCGAATTTGCCATAGGGAACCCCGAGGTCATTTGCTTTTTCGCAACTTACGCGCAGAGCGGCGCTGACGCAACAATATTTCAAAGTTGCGCAACATCCTTCGCCACGCTGGGCCGATAAACCGCATCCGGCCCCGACGCAAGGCCCGAAATGCGCGCGAATCCCGACAAGCCGCCGCCGCCCCGCCGCCTCTCGGGGCTTTCGCATCGGGAAGCGGGCTTTTATATGGGGTCGACCGCTCGTCGCAAAAAACCGGGGTATCCATGTCCGCCACTCGTCACGCCAAAGTTCTGATCATCGGCTCCGGCCCCGCGGGCTACACCGCCGGCATCTACGCCAGCCGCGCCATGCTGGAGCCGCTGCTGATCCAGGGCATCCAGCCCGGCGGACAGCTGACCATCACCACCGAGGTCGAGAACTGGCCCGGCGATACCGAGGTCCAGGGCCCCGACCTGATGGTGCGGATGGAAGCCCACGCCAAGGCGATGGGAACGGAAGTCATTTCCGACATCATCACCGATCTGGACCTGTCCAAACGCCCCTTCACTGCGAAATCCGACAGCGGCACCACCTACACCGCCGAGGCGCTGATCCTGGCCACCGGCGCACAGGCGAAATGGCTGGGCCTGCCCAGCGAGGAAAAGTTCAAGGGCTTCGGCGTGTCGGCCTGCGCGACCTGCGACGGGTTCTTCTATCGCGGGCAAGAGGTCGTGGTGGCCGGCGGCGGCAACACCGCCGTGGAAGAGGCGCTTTTCCTGACCAACTTCGCCTCGAAGGTCACGCTGATCCACCGCCGCGACGAGCTGCGCGCCGAGAAGATCCTGCAAAACCGGCTGTTCAAGAACCCCAAGATCGAGGTTTTGTGGAATCACGCGGTCGAGGAGGTCGTCGGCAGCGAAAGCCCGCTGGGCGTGGAGGGCGTGCGCGCGCGCCACGTCAAGTCCGGGGAAATCACCGAGGTCCCCGCCAAGGGCTTCTTCGTCGCCATCGGCCACGCCCCCGCCTCCGAACTGGTCAAGGACAAGCTGGAGACGCACATGGGCGGCTATGTGGTGACCAGGCCCGACAGCACCGCCACCTCGGTGCCCGGCGTCTTCGCCGCGGGCGATCTGACCGATCACGTCTACCGCCAGGCCGTCACCTCGGCGGGCATGGGCTGCATGGCCGCGCTGGAGGCCGAGCGTTTCCTGGCCGAGGTCGGCGAGGACGAAGGCCGCGACGAGTCGGAACCGCTGGGCTACGGCGCCCCGGTCGAGGCGGAATAGACCGCAGCCACCCGCGTTTCGCCGCGACCCGCCTTCGGGGCCGGACATATGTTCCGCCCCACGCGGGATCGGCCAAACGGTGTTCGCGGGCGCGTCCTTCGGGCACCGCTTGCGTTTGTTTTGCGCAAAATCGCCACGACTTCGCTTGAATCGCGCCACCTGCGGCGTCTACTAGCCGATGTCAGGCGGCTTTGGCCGTTTTCACACTCATTCAGTATCAGGTAAGATTTCAATGCCCATGTCCTCCAATCTGGCCCCCATTCCCGAACTCTACGTCTCTTACGACAGCGCCCAGAAGCTCAAGCTCGAGGCCGGCAACCTGACCTCGCATGATCTGAGCCCGCGCCAGACCTGCGATCTGGAACTGCTGATGAACGGCGGCTTCAACCCGCTGAAAGGTTTTATGGGCGAAGACGACTACAATGGCGTCGTGAAGGACATGCGCCTGGCCGACGGTACGCTCTGGCCGATGCCCATCACCCTGGACGTGTCCGAAGCCTTCGCCGACAGCCTGGAAATCGGTCAGGACATCGCGCTGCGCGATCAGGAAGGCGTGATCCTGGCCACGATGACCGTCACCGACCGCTGGACCCCCGACAAATCGGCAGAGGCCAAGGGCGTCTTCGGCGCCGACGACGAGGCGCACCCGTCGGTGAACTACCTGCACAATCAGGCGGGCAAGGTCTATCTGGGCGGCCCCGTCACCGGCATCCAGCAGCCCGTGCACTATGACTTCCGCGCCCGCCGCGACACCCCCAACGAGCTGCGCGCCTATTTCCGCAAGCTCGGCTGGCGCCGCATCGTCGCCTTCCAGACCCGCAACCCGCTGCACCGCGCGCATCAGGAACTGACCTTCCGCGCCGCCAAGGAAGCGCAGGCCAACCTGCTGATCCACCCGGTCGTCGGCATGACCAAACCCGGCGACATCGACCATTTCACCCGCGTGCGCTGCTATGAGGCGGTGCTGGATCAATACCCT
>NZ_JBRBUA010000030.1:0-20211 GCF_052826345.1 Brevirhabdus sp.
ACCAGCCGGTGGTATTTCGTCGCGATCCGCAATCGGAACCCGTGGCGCGCGCGAAAGGCCGCCGCGACCGCATCCAGATCGTCCAGCGTGGACACGTCGATCCAGGCCTTGGGCACCGCGATGACCAGATCGGCATGGCCAAAGCCCAGTTCTTCCAGCTCTTCGACCCGGCTGTCCCAGGCGGCCAGCTTTTCGCGCACCATGTCCGATCCGGTCACACCAAGGTGGATACGTCCGGCGGCCAGCTCGCGCGGGATCTCTCCGGCCGACAGCAGCACCAGCTCGACACCGCGCACACCTTCGACCACGCCGGAATATTCGCGCTCCGACCCGTTGCGCGCCACCTGGATACCCCGCTCCGCGAACCAGGCGAAGGTCTTCTCCATCAGCCGCCCCTTGGACGGCACGCCGAGTTTCACGCTCATGCCCCCGCCTCCCGCTGCGCACGGGTCAGCTCGGGGCGGATGACGCCGCCCACCGCGGGGATGGCACGGCCCTGCCCCAGCACGCGGGTCAGCGCGTCATAGCGGCCGCCGGTCGCGACGGGGGGCAGATCGGCCCGGTCGGCCACAGAGAACCCGAAGACGAAGCCGTCGTAATATTCCATCGTGGTGCGCCCATAGCTTGCTTCGAACTCCAGCCGGTCGACGGCCACGCCACGCGCCGCCAGCGCCTCCAGCCGCCGCTCCATCAGATCGAGCGCGGGGGTGATGCGCGGCAGATCGACGGCCATGTCGCGCATGTGCGACAGCGCGTTCGGAGCGGTCTCGCGCACCGCGGCCAGGTCTTCCAGCACGCCGGTCTGCTCGGACGACAAGGGCGGGGTCCGGACCTCCTCGCGCAGGGCCAGCAGGCGCGCGCGGATCTCTTCGGCGCCGCGCAGGCCGATCTGCGGACCCGCCTGCGACAGCAGCCCGTCGATATCGTCCTCCAGCAGCGCCAGGCGCGACGGATCCGGCGGGGTGATCCCCGCGAAGCGTTCCAGCAAGGCACGGAACCGCCGGGGGCGCCAGATGTGGCGCAACAACGCATCCCTGCGCCCGCGCGTGGTTTCCAGCCCCTCGACCGCGGCGCGCAGGATGCCGATATCACCCGTCGACGCGCGCAGGTTCAAACCGCTCAGCGCGCGCTGCACCAGATCGAACACCTCGGCGTCGGCGCGGGCCGGATCGCTCCCGCCGAAGATCTCGAGCCCCACTTGCAGATATTCCGCCGCACGCTCGGCGCTGGCTTCCTGCTTGCGAAAGACCTCGCCGGCATAGGTGTAGCGCGCGGGATCGGCGCCGCCCTGCATATGCATCTGCACCACCGGCACGGTGAAATCCGGGCGCAGCATCCGCTCGCCGCGCAGCGGGTCGGCGGTGACATAGGCGCGCGCGCGGATGTCTTCGCCGTAAAGATCCAGCAGGGTTTCGGCCGGTTGCAGGATGTCGGTTTCCACCGGCTGCGCGCCCGCATCCAGAAACACCGCCTGCAGGCGCGCGGCCTCGGCGCGCAGCTCCAGCTTGGGCGGGCTCACTCCCATTCCAGGCTCTCCGCCGCGCCTGCGATCATCTCGCCCACCCGGGCGGCCAGCTCGGCGCGCGGCACCTCGATTTGCGCGGGCTGGCTTTTCCATTCCTCCAGCGTGGCGCTTTCGGCAATCTTCGCGCCCAGCGCCAGATCCTTCAGCTGCACGACGCCGCGCGCGGCCTCGTCCTCGCCCTGGATCACCGCCACGGGCGCGCCACGCCGGTCGGCGTATTTCAACTGATTGCCGAAGTTCTTGGGATTGCCCAGGTAGACCTCGGCCCGGATGCCCGCGGCGCGCAGCTCGGCCACCATGGACTGATAGTCGGCCATCCGTGCACGATCCATCACCGTCACCACCACCGGTCCGGCGCTGTCGCTGCCCACCCGGCCCTTGGCGCGCAGCGCGGCCAGCAGCCGGTCGACACCGATGGACACGCCCGTCGCCGGCACCGCCTGCCCGGTGAACCGCTTGACCAGATCGTCATAGCGCCCGCCCCCCGCGACCGAGCCGAATTGCCGCAGGCGGCCCTTCTCGTCCTCGATCCGAAAGGTCAGCTCCGCTTCGAAGACGGGGCCGGTGTAATACCCCAGCCCGCGCACGACCGAGGGATCGATCTCGATCCGGTCGGGGCCGTAGCCCTGCGCGGCCAGCAGGGTGGCGATCTCTTCCAGCTCGTCCACGCCTTCACGGCCTGTCGCGCTGTCGGCGACCAGCTCGCGCAGGCGCGAGACGGTCGCGGCGCCATCCGCGCCCCTGGCGGCCATGAAGCCCATCACCGCGTCGGCCTGCGCCGGGGCCAGGTTGGCCCCCTTGGTGACATCGCCCGATGCATCCTCGCGCCCCTCGCCCAGAAGGGCGCGCACGCCGTCGGGGCCCAGCCGGTCGAGCTTGTCGATCGCGCGCAGCACGATGCCGCGCTCCTGCGCGAAGCGGTCGGGATCGGCGGGGTCGAGCACGCCCGCGACCTCCATCACCCCATTCAGCACCTTGCGGTTATTGACCCGCACGATGTAGTCGCCGCGGGGAATGCCGACCTCCTCCAGCGTGTCGGCCAGCATCGCGCAGATCTCCGCGTCGGCGGCGACGCTCGCGGCGCCGACGGTATCCGCGTCACATTGATAGAACTGCCGGAACCGCCCCGGCCCCGGCTTTTCGTTGCGCCAGACCGGGCCCATCGCATAGCGGCGATAGGGCGTCGGCAGGTCGTGGCGGTGCTGGGCATAGACCCGCGCCAGCGGCGCCGTCAGATCGTAGCGCAGCGCCAGCCAGTCGCCCCTGTCGTTCTCGTCGGCCTCCTGCCACGCGAAGACACCCTCATTCGGGCGGTCCACATCGGGCAGGAATTTTCCCAGCGCCTCCACCGTTTCCACGGCCGAGCTTTCCAGCGCGTCGAAGCCGTAGCGATGATAGACCGCGGCGATGCGGTCCAGCATGGTCTTGCGCTGCGCCACCTCGGCGCCGAAATAATCGCGAAAGCCCTTGGGCGTTTCGGCCTTGGGGCGGGGGGTCTTTTTGGGCTTCGCCATGAAATTCGGTCCTTGCGGCCAGTTCAGCGCTGTCGCGGCTGCGTTTATATGGGCTGGACGAAGGGGGCAAGCCGCAGGCACAAGCTGCGCGTCCGCGATAACGCCAGCCGCGTCATGCCGCCAGACGCCCGGCACAGCCGCACATGAGGATCAGACATATGACCGACGCCATTTTGCATCTGGAAGAACGCGCAGCCCACCTGGAACGCATGCTGGAGGACCTGTCAGAGGTGGTCGCGCGGCAAGAGGCGCAGATCGCCCGCCTGGAACGCCGCGTCGACATGCTGCTGCACCGCGCCGCCGAACGGGAATCGCAAGAGGACGGATCGCTGCCGCTGGCCGACCAGCGCCCGCCGCATTGGTAGGCACCCGCGGCCGCCCTGCCCCCGCTGTCGCCGCAACGGCGCGCCCGGCCGGTCCGCGCGCTCAGACAATCAGCCCGGCGGCGTAGAACATCAGCGTCAGCGTGAACACCAGCATGCTCAACCCGTAGCGGTCTCGCATCGCGAAGACGATCGGGTCGTGGTCCTGCTTGCCCGCATAGCCCAGCCAGACCATCCGCACCAGCCAGCCCGCAATCGGCACCAGCGACACCCACATGATCCATTGCACCGGATAAAGCGACAGCGCGTGGTCGGTGAAGCTGTAGAGGAAAAACACCACCAGCGCCGCCACCGTGCCCAGAGAAGCCACATTCAGCAAATCGCCGCGGTCGCCGCGCGCATAGCCCCGCCCCGGCAGCCGCGCATCCGATGTGGCCAGCGTCAGCTCGGTCAGACGTTTGACAGATGCCAACGTCAGAAAGACGGGATAGATGAACACCAGCAGATAGCCGGTGGTCATCACCTGCGCGGCCAGCGCCCCCGCCACCACCCGCAGCGTGTAAAGCGCGGCGAGCGTCGCGATGTCGATCCAGCGCATACGCTTGAGTTTCAGCGAATAGCCGAGCGACAGCGCCATGTAGACGCCGATCAGCAGCAGGAACGCCGGGTTGAGCAGTCCCGCCAGCGCCAGCGCCAGCCCGCCCAGCCCCAGCGCGCAGGCCGCGCCGACCCCCAGAGGCACCGCGCCCGAGGCGAAGGGGCGGTTGCGTTTCGTCACATGCTGCCGGTCGGCGTCCAGATCCAGCAGGTCGTTGAGCACATAGATACAGGATGCGGCGGCGGAAAACGCCACCATCCCCAGCAGCACCGGCAACAGCGCGGCGGCATCGAAACGATGCGCGGCCACGACGGGCAGCAACAGCAGGATATTCTTGACCCATTGATGCGGCCGGAGTGCCCGGCCCAGATCCCGCAGGCGCCAGCGCACGGCAGCCGACCGCGGCGCGCGCGGCACGGCGCCTGCGCTGTCCGGGCCCGGCATAAGGTCGGGCATGACATCCCCGCCACGCGACTGCGCGACCACCGCGACACCGCCCAGCCCGTGCGCGGCCAGAAGCCTGCGCATCTGGTCCACCGGGCGGCGCGCCTGCACGACGGTGGGAATGCCCGCCTCGACGGAACGGCGCAGCTCCGCCAGCGTGTCGCGACAGACCGGCAGACGCCGCAAGCGGTCTTCGTCCAACTCGGGCAACTCGGGCAGGTCGGGCAGGTCGGGCAGCGCTTGCCGGGTTCCGTGGACGCCCTCCCCGTGCCCGCCCTCCCCGTGCCCGCCTCTTCGTCGCAGCCGCGCGCCCAGCAGCGCCACCGTCGAAAGCGGCGCCGCACCCAGCGCCGAGAGGAACCTTTCCGCCCGCAGATCGGATTTCAGCAGGTCCCGGTCGCCATGCACGACGGTAGTGCGCGCAATATTCATCCCCGCGCCTCCGTCCCGGCGAAAACGCAGCCGTCGCCCGCCAGCTGCGGCGGCGTCACGCAAAGGCCGCGTGCGACGTTCCAAGCGGAAATGACCTTCGGCACGTAGTCGCGCGTCTCGGCATAGGGCGGCACGCCCTCATATCTGGCGACCGCGTTCTCGCCCGCATTATACCCCGCCAGCGCGAGAACCGTATCGCCGTCGAACCGCTCGATCAGCCAGTCCAAGTAGGCCACGCCGCCCTTGATGTTTTCCTGCGCGACCGAGGCATCGACGCCGAAGCGCGCGGCGGTGTCGGGCATCAGCTGCATCAACCCGCGCGCGCCCTTGCTGCTGCTCGCCTCCTCGCGCCCGTCCGATTCGACGGCGATCACCGCCAGCACCAGCGCGGGCGACACTTTCGTGCCCACCGTGGCCAGCAGGATATCGCGGCCGAAGGCGCGGGCGATCATCTGCATGTCCTGCAAGCGGGGCGACGCGATGGCGCCGCCCTCGGGCGCGGCCGAAAGCGCCTTTATCGCCACCTGGAACCGCGCGGGCGAGGCATCGCGCAACGTGGGCGACACCGCCTGCCAGAACCAGGCGGTCCGGGACGGTTTGGGAGGGGCCGGATCGGCAGGCAGCGACACGCGCAACGCGCGCTCCTGTTCTTCGGGCACGATCTGCACGGTGATGCGCCGCGCCGCGCCCGACCGGGGCGGACGAACCCGCTTGAAGGTAAAGGCAGGCGCAGCCGATGGCCGAACCGGCGCGCCCGTCCCCGTCGTGATGCCGGTCGTGACGCCAGCCGCGATGCCCGCCGCGGTCTCGGCCCGGCTCCCGGCGGACCCGATCCTGGTCCGGCTTTCGTCGGAGGACCGGGGTGCGGCCCCTGCCGCGCCGATGCTCGGAAGGCCCTGCGCCTGCACGCCGCCCGCGGCACAAAGCGCCATCATAAGGGTCGCCGATTTCAACATTGCCTGCGGCTCCTGCTCTGGCCCGTGCGCGGGGCGGTATCCGGTCTTCGGGCCGCTTGCGCCGCCCCGCCTCGATTTCCCACCTGATCCGACGCTTGCAAATCTGTGGTTCAAAAACCACTTCTTTCGCCCCGCGCCGCTGCCGCGGCCTTGCTTTTGGCCGTCGAAATAGCACGCGCGCAACAGTTATACGCGCAAAATTCAAAATAATTTTCATCGTTATCAACGCCTTGAATGTGAAATTTTAGGTTTTTCCGCACGATGCAAAAATGCACAGAATGCGCCAAACTCTTGCCCCAATCATTCGGCTAATTAGTCCCATACCGCAGCGACGACGTGTCGAGAGGCAGGCAATAAGGCGCATCGGTTACGTGGAAACCTGATCGAACTTATCCTTGGAGGGATACAAAATGAAACTTTTCAAATTTGCAAAAGACGAAGACGGCGCAGTCACGGTTGACTGGGTCGTGCTGACCGCAGCCATCGTCGGCCTGGGCGCCGTGGTTCTGACCAGCGTCAAGGGCGGTGTGACCGCGCTGGCCACCGACATCTCGTCGGATCTGGTCAAACTGAAGTAATCTTTGCCACGCGCATGAAAGAGGCCGCGCCCCACGGGTGCGGCCTCTTTCATGTTGCCGCCGCCGTTCTGGTGCCGCCTTCGCGAGATCCTTCGATTCACCGCCAAGCCACCACGGTTTCGCCCAATTCCGCCCCTATCCTGAAATGACGTAACGAGTGTGCCGCCCTGACTTCCCCCCGGAAGCCAGCTTTGTCGGCGAGACGAAAGGACAAAACGATGAGATTTGTTTTCGGACTGGTTCTTATCCTGGGCGTGGGCCTTGCGGGTTTCGCGGTGTTCATGGCGCAGGGCCGGATAAGTCAATATCAGTCGGCATTGGCCCAGCAACAGGCCGAGATCCGCAAGAAGGTCCCGCTGGAGGATGTCTATGTCGCCACGCGCGTGCTCGAATACGGTGAGCGCGTGACCAAGGAAGACGTCAAGCTGGTCCCCTTTCCGGTCAGCTCGGTCCCCGAGGGCGCGTTCCGGACCGAAGCCGAGCTGTTCCCCGGCGATGGTGACAAGCCGCGCTTTGTGGTGCGCCAGATCGAGGACAAGGAAGTGCTCATGGCGCTGAAAGTCACCGAACCGGGCGAGGACGCGGGCGTGTCTTCGCGTCTGGCCAAGGGGATGCGGGCCTTCGCGATCCGCGTGGACGTGGCGACGGGGGTGTCGGGCTTCCTGCGTCCGGGCGATCATGTGGACATCTACTGGTCCGGCGGCGGCGCGGGCGATGGCGGCGGCGACACGATCACCAAGCTGATCGAGGCGGGCGTCAAGCTGATCGCGATCGACCAGACCTCGGACACCAGCCGCAACAACCCGCTGATCGCGCGCACCGTGACGGTCGAGCTGAGCCCGCAGCAGGTCGCGGCGCTGGCCCAGGCGCAAAGCACCGGGCGGCTGTCGTTGTCGCTGGTGGGCACGCAGGACGACAGCATTGCCCAGGCGGCGGACGTGAACCAGCGCACGCTTCTGGGGATCGTCGACGAAAAGGTCGTCGAAGCCAAGAACCCCGAGGTCTGCACGATCCGCACCCGGCGCGGCGCGGAAGTGGTGGAAATACCGATTCCCTGCTCCAACTAGACCAAATTGTTTTCGGCAGATGCCGCCCCCGGGGGCGGCATCTGTGTCTTTTGGGCGACAGGGGAAAGCCTCAACTCAGGGCGCAAGACCGTCGGTCAGCCCTTTGATTCTTGCAAATTAAAGCCGTTTCCGCCATCGTCGCCTCAATCATGGGCGAAAAGACCCGTTTGAACAGTGATCGGAGAGGCAGGTCACATGCGTATCAAGAGCTTTCTTTGGGCAGCGGCCTGCGGCGTTGCCGTAGCGGCGGGCGGCCCCACCGGCCCGGCCGACGCCCAGGTGCTGCGGGTCATGCAGGGCGATGTCGCCCGCGTGCTGAATGTCCCCATGAACCGTGCGGTCGTCGTCGAAAGCGACAGCCCCTTCGCGGAACTGTCAGTGGCCAATCCGGGCATTGCCGACATTGCGACGCTGTCGGACAAATCCATCTACGTGCTGGGCAAGACGCCCGGCCGCACCACCCTGACGCTGCTGGGTCCCAACGGTCGGCTGATCGCCAATGTCGAGGTGCGGGTGACCCCCGACATCGCGGAATTCAAGGAACGGCTACAACAGATCCTTCCCGGTGAACGCATCGAGGTGCGCACCGCCAACGACGGCATCGTGCTGTCGGGGCTGGTGTCCTCCACCGCGCGGCTGGACCGGGCGCTGGAACTGGCGCAGCGCTATGCGCCCGACCGGGTGTCGAACCTGATGTCGGTGGGCGGCAACCAGCAGGTCATGCTGAAGGTCCGCTTCGCCGAAATGCAGCGTTCCGTCAGCAAGAACCTGACCGCATCGCTGGGCGTGTCCAACCTGGGCGCCAGCGGGGACGGCGCGGCGCTGGGCTCGCAGAAATTCAGCTCCAACAACACGTTCACCGCGCCCAACGCCAGCGCGCCAGCGTCGAACCCCGGCCGCGCCGGGGCGTTCTCGCTCGGCTTTTCGGCCGGCAGCCTGCAATTCGCCGTGCTGCTGGAGGCGCTTGAATCCAAGGGTGTCGTGCGCACCCTGGCCGAACCCAACCTGACCGCGCTTTCGGGCCAGGAGGCCACGTTCCTCGCCGGCGGCGAATACCCGATCCCCGTCGTCGACGGCCAGGGCAACGTGGCCATCGAATACAAGCCCTTCGGCGTGCAGCTCGGCTTCACGCCGCGCGTGGTGGACAAGGACGTCATCAACCTGGAAATGAAGGCGACGGTCAGCAGCATCGACACCACGGTGACGGTGCAGAACGGCGGCTTTTCGGTCAACGCGTTTTCCAAGCGCGAGGCGTCCACCACGGTGGAAATGCGCGACGGCGAAAGCTTTGCCATTGCCGGGCTGTTGCAGGATGACTTCACCGATCTCAACAGCCAGGTGCCGTGGCTGGGCGACATCCCGATCCTTGGCGCGCTGTTTCGCAGCGCCGATTATTCGCGCCGCCAGAGCGAGCTTGTGATCATCGTGACGCCGCATCTCGTCAGCCCCACGCGGGGCGAGGCGCTGGCCCTGCCGACCGACCGCATCCAGCTGCCCAGCGAACGTGAGCTGTTCCTGTCGGGCAAGGTCGTGGGCGGTGCCAAGCCGCAAAAAGGTCCGGCCGGCGAAGTCGCGCGGCAGGATTTCTCGGGCTCTTACGGCTATGTGATGGAGTGATGGCGATGAGCGGCGGATATTTTCGACGGATCGGCGTCCTGGCCCTGGCGGGCGCGGTGTCCGCCTGTAGCCTGATCACCGACCGCGAAGCGGGCTACGTGCTGGACGAGGGCAATTTCGGCAACCCGACCATGAACAACGAGCTGGTGCAGACCGGGCGCCAATCTGCCCGGATCAGCCTGGCGCGCCGCTTTGCCGCCGAGGTCGATTCCACCATCAACTTCCCCTTCAACAGCAGCCGCCTGGATGCCGCATCGCGCGCGACCCTGCGCCGTCAGGCCAGCTGGATCCAGCAATTCCCCGAGGTGAAATTCCGCGTCTACGGGCACACCGATCTGGTCGGCTCGGCCGCCTACAACAAGCGGCTGGGTCTGCGCCGGGCGCAGGCCGCGCTCAACTATCTGGTCGCGCAGGGCGTCAGCCGCTCGCGATTGCAGGCGCTGGCCTCTTACGGCGAGACGCGGCCGCTCGTGGCCACGTCGGAGCCCGAGCGCCGCAACCGGCGCACCGTGACCGAAGTGTCGGGATTCGTCGGCTCCCATCCGATGGTTCTGAACGGCAAATACGCCGAAGTCATCTTCCGCGAGTACGTCAAGAGCGCCAAGCCCGCTCAGGGTAGTGCAGCCGCCCAGGCAGCCCCCGCAGCCCCCTAAAACAAATACCTATTTGGCCCTAATCCTGCCCCAGTTTTCCGGCAGTTTCGTCGGAGAACACATGCAGCATCCAGTTTCGGGATCGCCATGTACGTGACCGGGGGCGGCACTTAGATGCGGAAGAATAATCCGCACATTGTCGTAGCCCCGAGCAGAGCAGAGTATGAGGGTACGATCAACATGACCAGTAATGCGTCCGAAGCCACCGCAGCGCCAATTTCGGCCTGCACGCTGGCCCGCGATATCCAGGAATTTGAACTTCTGATCGAAGAGATGGAAACCGAACTGGGCGACCGTTGGGGTGATCTGGATTTCGACGACGCCGCTGAATTCTTCTCCATGCCCGATGCGGACAATCTGGAGTTCATCGCCCTGGCGATCGACGACACCGATCGCGGCCGCGTCGCCGATATCTGCGACATCATCCAGATCGCCAAGGACGCGGACATCAAGGTCATCCTGGTGACCAAGGACGTCAGCCCGGCGATGCTGCACCAGATGCTGCGCATCGGCGCCGACGATTTCCTGCCCTACCCGCTGCCCGACGGCGCGCTGCACGACGCGATCGAACGCCTGCGCCGCCCCGAGCCCGAGGCGATGCAGGTCGTGCAGATGCACAGCACCCCGGCCGATTCCACGCTGGTGCAAAGCGCGCCGCGCAACGGGTCGCTCTTTGCCATCCACGGGCTGGCGGGCGGTGTGGGCGCGTCGATGCTGGCGACAAATCTGGCGTGGGAACTGGCGACAGTGTCGAAATCCGACAGCCCGCGCGTCTGCCTGATCGACCTCGACCTGCAATTCGGCGCCGTATCGACCTATCTGGACCTGCCCCGCAAGGAGGCCGTGTTCGAGCTGTGGTCCGACACCGAGGCGGTCGATTTCGAAGCCTTCCGCGCCGCGTTGACCACCTATGAGCAAAAGTTGCAGGTGCTGACCGCGCCCGGTGAGATCCTGCCGCTCGACATGATCACGCCCGAGGATGTCAACACGATCATCGAAAAGGCCAAGGCGCAGTTCGATTATGTCATCGTGGACATGCCCAGCACGCTGGTGCAATGGACCGAAACGGTCCTGGAACACGCCGATGTCTATTTCTCTCTGCTCGAGATGGACATGCGCTCCGCCCAGAACACGCTGCGCATGGTCCGCGCGTTGAAATCCGAGGATCTGCCCTTCGAGAAGCTGAAATACGTGCTGAACCGCGCCCCCGGCTTTACCGATCTGTCGGGCAAGGCACGGATCAAGCGGATGGCCGACAGTCTGGACATCGACCTGGAGGTGCAGATTCCCGACGGCGGCAAGGCCGTGGTGCAGGCCTGCGATCACGGCAAGCCGCTGGCGACCAATGCCGCCAAAAACGCGGTACGCAAGGAAATTTCCAAACTGGCGAAATCCATTCACGACATCGCGGCCGCCACGCACGAAGCGGCCTGAGCCAAAAGGCGGAGCAGAGCATGTTTGCACGATACAAAAAGGACGTGCCGCAAAAGACCGGCGCGGTGGCAGCGGTCCCGATCCAGGGAACCCAGGCGCGTGCGAAAGCCGCCGCGCCGCTCAAGGCGCCGAAACAGACCGCGCAACCCGCGCCGCGCGCGCCCGCCAAGGCCGCCCCCGTCGACAAGGAACAAAAGCGCCGCGAAAAGCTTACCGAGGTCAAGGTCGAGCTGCACAAGCGGTTGCTCGAATCGCTGAACCTGTCCGCGCTGGAACACGCTTCGGAAGCCGACCTGCGCCAGGAGATCGCGGCGATTTCCGCCGAGGCGCTGGACGAGATGAGCGTCGTGCTCAACAAGGAAGAACGCTTCGCGCTGCATCAGGATCTCTATGACGAGGTCACCGGCCTCGGCCCGCTGGAGCCGCTGTTGAAGGACGAGACGGTCAACGACATCCTGGTGAACGGCCCGAAACGCGTCTTCGTGGAGCGCAACGGCAAGCTGACGCTGTCCGAGACGACGTTCCGCGACGAAAAGCACCTGCTGCGGATCATCGACAAGATCGTGTCGGCGGTGGGCCGCCGCGTGGACGAATCGAATCCCTATGTCGACGCCCGCCTGGCCGACGGCTCGCGCTTCAACGCGATGGTGCCGCCGATCGCGGTGGACGGCTCGCTCGTGTCGATCCGCAAGTTCAAGAAGGAAAAGCTGGGCATCCCCGATCTGGTGCGCTTTGGCGCCTTCTCCGAACAGATGGCGCAATACCTGCAAGCCGCGGTCGCCTGCCGGCTGAACATCATCGTCTCGGGCGGCACCGGCTCGGGCAAGACGACGACGCTGAACGCGCTGTCGTCCTTCATCGACAATTCCGAACGCATCCTGACGATCGAGGACACCGCCGAGCTTCAGCTTCAGCAGGTCCACGTCGGCCGCATGGAAAGCCGCCCCGCCAACGTCGAGGGCAAGGGCGCCGTGTCGCAGCGCGACTGCCTCAAGAACGCGCTCAGGATGCGCCCCGACCGCATCATCGTGGGCGAAACCCGCGGCGAAGAGGTCATCGACATGCTGCAGGCGATGAACACCGGCCACGACGGGTCGATGACGACGATCCACGCCAACAGCGCGCGCGACGGTGTCTCGCGGCTGGAGAACATGATCGCGATGACCGGCATCGAAATGCCGATCAAGGCGGTACGCAGCCAGATCTCCTCGGCGGTCAACCTGATCGTGCAGGCCAGCCGCCTGCAAGACGGCTCGCGCCGGATGGTGTCGATCACCGAGGTGACGGGGATGGAAGGCGACGTGATCTCCATGCAGGAAGTGTTCCGCTATCAGCGCACCGGCCTGGCCCCCGACGGCAAGATCATCGGCCATTTCACCGCGACCGGCCTGCGGTCCCATTATGCCGACAGGTTCCGTCAATGGGGATATGACCTGCCGCCCAATCTTTACGAGCCTGTTTCGGAGTAACCAATCATGCAAATCGGAACAGAGCCACTGATCTACGGCCTGATCTTCATCGCCGTCCTGTTGCTGGTCGAGGGGCTTTACCTGACCGTCTTCGGCAAGTCGATCAGCCTGAACAACCGCGTCAACCGTCGGCTGGAGCTCATGGAAAAGGGCGGCGGCCGCGAGGAGGTGCTGGAACAGCTGCGCAAGGAGATGAGCCAGCACCTGAAGGCAAAACGCCTGCCGCTCTACGCGATCATCGCCGACAAGGCGCAAAAGGCCAACATCGCCTTCTCGCCGTCGCAGATCATGATGATCATGTTCGGGCTGACGGTGTTCAGCTTCATCGGCATGACCTACGGCACATCCGCCACGCTCCAGGTGCGGGCCCTGGTCTCCGCCGTGATGGGGGTGGGCGGGGTCTACATGTGGATCAACAGCAAGGCCAAGAAACGCATCGCGATGGTCGAGGAACAGCTGCCCGACGCGATTGAGCTCATGGTGCGCTCGCTGCGGGTGGGGCACCCGTTCTCGAACTCGATCGCCACCGTCGCAAAAGAGGTGGCGGACCCGCTGGGCAGCGAATTCGGCGTCATCGCGGATGAGGCCGCCTATGGGCGCGACATCACCGAAAGCCTGAAATCGCTGGCGGAGCGCATGGACATGCAGGATCTGCGGTTCCTTGCCGTGGCGGTATCGATCCAGCAGCAGTCGGGCGGCAACCTGGCCGAGATCCTCGGCGGTCTGGCAAAGGTCATCCGCGCGCGGTTCCGTCTGTTCCGCCGCGTGAAGGCCATCACCGCCGAGGCGAAATGGTCGGGCATGTTCCTGTCCGGCTTTCCGATAATGGCATTGCTGGCGATCAACGTCATCATGCCGGATTACTACGACGACGTGCAGAACACGGCCTATTTCATTCCGGCCTGCATCGTCGTGGGCCTGTTCCTGGCCGCCAACGTCGTGTTCATGCGCATCATGGTCAATATCAAGGTCTGAGGTGGAGAAAATGAAAATCCTTAATCAGATCAACCAGATGCTTGTCGAACAACTGGGCGAGATGGGTCCGCTGATCGCGGTCGGCGGGCTTGGCGCGGTGCTGGTGGTGGTTGCGATCCCCGCCTTTCTGCGCCCCAACAACGATCCGCTCAGCCGCCTGAAGGAGTCCACGAAGGCCCACAGGGACGCCGCGCCCGCGCCCGGCAAGGCCGACCAGAAGGCGCTGCGCAGCAAGCGCAATCCCAATTCCGAAAAGCTCGACAGATTCTCGGGCTTCCTCGAACCCCAGAACGCCGAGGAATATTCGGCCAACAGGCTCAAGCTGCTGCAAGCGGGCTATTCCTCGCGCTCGGCGGTGCAGACCTACCACTTCATGCAGTTCGCGCTCGGAATCGGCTTTCTGATCCTGGGGGTGCTCTATGCGATCATCACCGGCGACATGACCACCAAGAAGATGGTGCTGTCGGTGCTGGTGCCCGGCGGCGCGGGCTACATGCTGCCGCGCTACTGGGTCAATTCGCGCCGCAAGAAGCGTCAGGAGGAAATCGTCTCCGGCTTTCCCGACGCGCTGGATCTGATGCTGGTCTGCGTCGAGGCCGGACAATCGCTGGATCAGGCCATCATCCGCGTTGCCAAGGAAATCCGCGCGGGCTTTCCCGCGCTGGCCGACGAGCTTGAAATCGTCTCCTACGAAGTCAAGGCGGGCAAGGACAAGGTCAGTGTCCTCAAGGACATGGGCGAGCGCTGCGGCGTGGCGGACGTGTCCTCCTTCGTCACCGTGTTGATCCAATCGGCCGCTTTCGGCACCTCGATCGCCGAGGCGCTGCGGGTCTACGCCGAGGAAATGCGTGACAAACGCGTCATGCGCGCCGAGGAAAAGGCCAACGTGCTGCCGACGAAGTTGACGCTGGGCACGATGATGTTCACCGTGCCCCCGTTGATGATCATCCTGATCGGCCCCTCGATCTATGAAATCGTGCAGACGCTGGGCGGGGGCGTCGGCAAGTAGTCCAAGACAGAGGAAGCAGACCGCGTCATGCGAGCAGGCATTTTAATCGTGACGATGCTGGCGCTTTCAGGCTGCGGGACCGGGGGCACGCTCGCGCCCCGCTTCGTCGGACCCCAGCCGCCCAAGGGCGTCGCAACCCGAAGCGCGCCGGTCAGCGGACTGGTCGTCGGCCACCGCCTGATGGAGGCACAGCAATACGAACTGGCCCTCAAGGCCTATCTGCGCGCCGCCGGCACGCTGGGCGCCACGCCGCAGGTGCTGGCCTCGCTGGGGTCCGCCAACCTGCGGCTGGGGCGTCTGGGCCAGGCCGAGCGTCTGCTTCGGCAGGCGGTGCGCAGGGACCCGGCCTTGGTGCCCGCCTGGAACAATCTGGGCGTCGTGCTGATGGAATCCGGCCAGGCCCCCGAGGCGATGGAGGTCTTTCGCCGCGCCTATGCGCTGGATAGTGGCGGATCGGACGCCATCCGGGAAAATCTGAAGCTGGCTATCGCCAGGACGGAAAACACCCAATACGGTCGGGATACGGACAAGGAATTCGATCTGGTGCTGAACGCCAACGGGACATATCGCCTGATGACCGCGCCCCAGATCACCGAGCAGTAAAAGGACGCAAAATGCGCCACCCGGTTATTTTAGCGATGGGCCTCGGCCTGATTTTCGCCGTTTCCGCCTGTGAAAAATCGGGTGACGCCCAGGTCAAGCGCGCGCTCGACAGCGTGAATGTGATCGACGAGACCAACCTGAGCGAGATCATGTTGACCGTCGCCGACCCCAATGAAGCCGTCGACTACTTCAAGCGCAGCTCCGCCGCCAAGCCCGACCGCATCGACCTGCGCCGGGGGCTGGCGCAATCGCTCATCCGCGCGCAGCGCCCGGTGGAGGCCGTGGCCGTCTTCGACACGCTGACCTCGGGGGCCGATGCGGAAAATACCGACCGGGTGAATTACGCCGACGCGCTGATCCGCACCGGCGACTGGACCAAGGCAGAGGCCGAACTGCGCCGCGTTCCACCCACCTATGAAACCTACAAGCGCTATCGGCTGGAGGCGATGATCGCCGACAGCAAGAAGCAATGGAAGAAATCCGACGCCTTCTACGAAACCGCCGTGGGGCTGACCACGAAACCGGCGGGCGTGCTCAACAACTGGGGCTTTTCCAAGCTGACACGCGGCGATTACGAGGGCGCGGAGCGGTTGTTCGTCGAGGCGATCACCCATGACAGCACCCTGTTCACCGCCAAGAACAACCTGGTGCTGGCCCGCGGCGCGCAGGGGCGGTATCAACTGCCCGCGGTGCCGATGACCCAGATCGAAAAGGCGCAGCTTTTGCACACGCTCGCGCTGGCCGCGATCAAGAAGGGCGATGTCGCCACCGGCCGCGCCCTGCTGAAAGAGGCCATCGACACCCATCCCCAGTATTTCGAGGAAGCGGCCCGCAGCCTGCGCACGCTCGATCAGGCCTGACCGCCCGTGCTTGCAACGACGAGCGCACAGGCTGCCTGGCTGCTGCCCCTGACGATCCCGATCTGCATCTGGGTCGCCTGGAGCGACATGAAATTCATGCTGATCAAGAACCAGGCGGTGCTGGCGCTGATGGCGGTCTTCCTTGTGGCCGGGCTGATCGCCTTCCCGCTCGATGCCTACCTCTGGCGCTGGTCGCATTTCGCGGTGGTGATCGCGGCGGGCTTTGTCGCCAATGCGGCCGGGTTGATCGGCGCGGGGGACGCCAAGTTCGCGGCGGCCATGGCGCCGTTCATCGCGCGCCAGGACAGCGCGTTGCTGTTCATGATTTTCGCCTCCGTGCTGCTGGGGGCATTCGCCACGCACCGCCTGTTCCGGCTGGTGCCCGCCGTCCGGCGGATGACCCCCGACTGGACAAGCTGGGACAAGCAGGGCGATTTCCCGATGGGGCTGGCGCTGGCCGGGACGCTGCTGATTTACCTGGCGCTTTCGTTGCTGGCGGGGGGCTGATCCCCGGTACCCTGCGTGGTACTCTGCGCGGCCCCCTGCGCGGGCGGCTGAAGGCGATAAAGCGTCAGCCGGTCATTGCGCAGCACCTGCGTCATGCGCGCGCCGTAGCGTGCCTTGAGCCGCTGCATCACGATGCTGCGCACGTCGTCGCGGACCGCGCAGCGCGGCTCGACGACGAAACGCGCATCTTGCGCGCCGTCAATCTGCCCGTAGTTCCAGATGGCCGCCCCCGGTGCGGGCCTGCCCACCCCCATCAGCCATAGCGGAGAGAACACATCCGCCACGAAAACCGGCGCGTCGCCGGGCACGCCGTCGCGCAAATCCTCGGCCATGCGCTGGTAGAGCGTCACGACCCCGTCGAGTATCTGGCAATCGGCCGGATCGGCGGCACCGTCGCGCTGGCCCGGCCCTGGAACAGGCCGCGGATCGGACCCCGGATCGGACCCCGGATTGGGCACCGCGTCGCCCGCCCGACCCTCTTGCCCCTCGGTCGGCCCCTCCAGATACGCCACATACCGCACATCCGCCGCGCGCACGCCCAGAACGTAAAGATCGCGGGCCGCCGCCGCCTCGGGCAGCATATGCTGATACCGCCCGCGATCCTCCAGCGCCATGCGGAACGGGCTGGCCAGGTAATTCGCCCAGATCGAGGCTGCCAGCGCCAGCGACGCGACTCCCGCGGCCGTATAGGCCCGGCGCAGGTCCCAATCCCACTGGTTGCGCAGCAGGCGCAGCGGCGTCAGCGCAAAGATCAGCACCGCCAGCGCCAGCAGCCAGACCGGATCGTTTCCGAAATTCTGATAGCTCACATAGATGAACCCCGGCGCCAGCAACAGCAGGGCCAACCCCTCGATCCTGCGCGCGCCCTGCCGCAACAGGACGACGGAAAACAGCAGCACCGCGGTGGCCGCCACATATTGCGGAGCCAGCGCCACGCCCGCCAGATCCAGCCCCGGATAGGGGCGCACCGGCGATTGCAGAACGCTCAGCAGGTCGCCGACATAGGCCCACATGACATCCGGCCCCAAGGCCGTATTGACCATCAGGATCGCCAAGCTGCCCACGATCAGCGCCACCGCGATCGCCAGCACCTGCCCACGCAACGACAGCGCGATCACGATGGCGGGCAGAAAGGCCACCAGATAGGTCACCTTCAGCAGCCCCAGCCCCGACAGGCACAGCCCCAGCACAAGACCGTCCAGGATCTGGCTATGCCGATACGAAGGGCGCAGCACCGCCAGGATGATCGCCACGGTCGCCAGCGCCCAGGCCCAGCGGTTATAGTACATCGACACCGAAACATAGGCGTCCGCACCGCCATAGACCATCGCCAGCACCAGGCTCAGCACCCCCACACAGAGCAGGGCGGCGGGCGCGAAGCGCAAGCGCGACGCGGCAGCCCAGACCAGCGCGGGCCACAGCAGAACCGCCAGCCCCAGCTGCACCAGCACATAGGCCATGCCCACCGGCAAGCCCGCCCGCATGAGCGCGGCGATGGGGGCAAACGCCAGCAGGCCCAGCGGCGTCATGAAATCGCGGTGCGGCACGGCGCCCTCGGCCATCAGCACCGCGCCCTGCACCATGTGCAGCGCATCGGCTTCATGCTGGCTGAGGTAAAGCCCGCCCTTCAGCAACACGGGCGCGGCAAGGCTCAGGATCGTCGCGAAACACAACAGGATCAGGTTGAGGATGGATGCCCTGTTCATGTCTTGCCCCTGATCAATACGCGCGCGTCCTCCCCATGTCCCACACTCAACCCGCTGACGCCATTCAAAAGCCATAAATCCGGTGTGCAATCAGCTCAAAACGCGCGCCACAGCTCACGGCGCGCCCGGACACGCCGATTGCAAGGGGCAAGCGCATGAACATGGAAAACATCGCGGTCACCGCACCGCGCACGCCGCGCGGCTTGGACGACACCGGCCTGTCGAGCGTGATGATGCGCGACATCCTTCTGAAGACGATGTTCCGCAAGAACCTCGAATACAACACCGACATCGCCGCCGCCATCGCGATGCCGATCGCGCTGACCCAGGAATTGATCGACCTGTGCCGAACCCAGAACCTGATCGAGGCCACGGGCACGTTGCACGCCAATTCCGGCAGCGAAATGGGCTTCAAACTGTCGGAGGCAGGCAAATCCCGCGCGCTCGACGCGCTGTCGCAATCGGAATATTACGGCGCGATGCCCGTGCCGCTGGATGCCTACCGCGCGCAGGTCGAACGGCAATCCATCCGCAATATCGCGCTGACCCGCCAGCAGCTGACGCAATCCATGGGCCACCTGATCCTGCCGCCCACCCTGCTCGACCAGCTGGGCCCGGCGGTGACCTCGGGCCGGTCGATCCTGATGTACGGCCCCCCCGGCAACGGCAAATCCTCAATCTCCAACGGCATCCGCGACGCGCTCGGCGACAGGATCTACGTGCCCCGCGCGATCGAATATTCGGGCCAGATCATCTCGGTCTACGACCCCATCGTCCACAACGCCGCCGAGGAACTGGCGGATGATCCCACCGCCTTGCGGCGCAACTCCACCCGCTTTGACCGCCGCTACGTCTTTTGCGAGCGTCCCACCGTGGTCACGGGCGGCGAGCTCAAGCTTTCCATGCTCGATCTGAACTACAACCCCACCGCGCGCACGTATCAGGCGTCGCTGCAACTCAAGGCCACGGGCGGGGTGTTCATCGTGGACGATCTGGGCCGACAGGAAGAGCCCCCGCAAAGCCTGGTCAATCGCTGGATCGTCCCGCTGGAGGAAAACAAGGACATCCTCGCGCTGCAATCGGGCGAAAAATTCGAAGTGCCCTTCGACACGCTGGTGATCTTTTCCACCAACTTCCACCCCAATGAGATCTTCGACGGCGCGGCGCTGCGCCGGATCTTCTTCAAGATCAAGATCGACGGGCCGGACCAGCAGAATTTCCTCAAGATCTTCGCGCTCGTGGCCAAGAAGAAAAAAATGCCCCTAAACGAGCCCGCCCTGGTGCATCTGCTCAAGCGGAAATATCCGGCCATCGACAATAATTTCGCCAACTATCAGCCGGTCTTCCTGATCGACCAGATAATCGCGATCTGCGAGTTCGAGGGCATCCCCTATCAGATGACGCCCGAGCTGATCGACCGCGCCTGGGACAACATGTTCCTTAAGGATGAGACCATCGCGCGCTGATCCGCTCATTGTCGCCTAAATATCCCCGCCGGAGGCATCTGACGGCACCGCAGGCGCCATACCTCCGCGAATGCGGCGCCTGCGTCGCAGCGGCCCGGATGTAATTTCCGGCGCGCCGCCCTATTTGCTGGGCATGACACCCCTCCCCGCCTCCTTTCACGACTGGTTCGCCCGCCACGGCTGGTCGCTCCACCCGCATCAGCAGCAGATGCTGGACCGCGCGGACGCCCCCGCCCTGCTGCTGGTCGCGCCCACCGGCGGCGGCAAGACGTTGGCGGGGTTTCTGCCCACGCTGGCGGAACTGGCCGACGGCACGCATGATGGGCTGCACACGCTCTACATCTCGCCGCTCAAGGCGCTGGCCGCCGACATCCGGCGCAACCTCACCACCCCGGTGGAGGAGATGGGCCTGCCCATCCGCATCGAGGACCGCACCGGCGACACCTCCTACGCGCGCCGCCGCCGTCAGCGCGCC
>NZ_JBRBUA010000031.1:0-7754 GCF_052826345.1 Brevirhabdus sp.
GCGCGGTTTTATCGATGCCGAACGCCGCCAGATGGCGGTCGAGGAGCAGCGCACCCATCTCGCCACCGTCGGCATGGCGGGGCTGCTGTGGGCAGGGCCGATGCTGGCGTTCCCCGATGCGATGGCCAGCGGCAATGCGCCGCAATATGCGGTCATGGCGCTGCTGATCGGCGTGTTCGTGCTGGCGCTGTCCGCCGTGCCGACCGCAGCGATGACCTTCATCGCGATCTTCGGCATCGCCGGCGCGCTGTCGATGGTGCTGGCGGGCGATTTCGGCGGCGTGCTGGCGCAGATCGCCTTTGCCGTGGTGGTCGCGGCGGGCGCGGTGTCGCTGTCGCGCCTGTATCTGCGGCTGCGCCTGACCGAGGCGAACTTGGCCGAGAAACAGGAAACCGTCTCGCTGCTGCTGCACGAGTTCGAGGAAAATTCGGCCGACTGGCTGTGGCAGGTCGATGCCTCGCGCCGGGTGCGCGGCGTGTCGCCCCGGTTCGCCCACGCGCTGGGCATGGAACCGCGCGAGGCCGACGGTCAGCCCCTATTGCGCCTGATCGCGGGCGAGGGCTGGGATTCGGGCGCGCTGCCGTCGTCGCTGCGCGATCTGGCCGAGCGGCTGAAGCGGCGCGAAAGCTTTTCCAATATGATGGTGCGCGTGTCGATGAACGGGCGCACCCGCTGGTGGGAATTGTCGGGCACGCCCAAGCATGACGAGCACGGCCAGTTCGCGGGCTTTCGCGGCGTGGGATCCGACGTCACCGAACAGCGCGAGAGCGCCGAGAAGATCGCGCAGCTTGCCCGCTATGACCAGCTGACCGGCCTGCCCAACCGCATGATGCTGACCGAGGCGCTGGGCACTGCGCTGCAGCGGGCCGAGCAGTGGCGCACGCGCTGCGCGTTCCTGATGATCGACCTCGACCGGTTCAAGGCGGTCAACGATACTTTGGGCCACCAGATCGGCGACAAGCTGCTGGCACAGGTCTCGCGCCGCCTGCGCGTGCTGATGGGTCAGCACGACACCTGCGGCCGTCTGGGCGGCGACGAGTTCGCGGTCGTCATGGCCGACGTCAACGACCGCGAGGCGGTGGACCGCATGGCGCATGCGATCATCGACGTGCTGTCGAAGCCCTATGACGTCGATCACCACACGCTGTTCGTGGGCGCGTCGGTGGGATCCGCCGTGGGCCCGCGCGATGCGCGCACGGTGGAAACTTTGATGCGCAACGCCGACCTTGCGCTCTATCGGTCGAAGGACGAGGGCGGCGGCAGCCATTTCGCCTATGAGCCGCAGATGCACGCCCATGCCGAGGAGCGGCGCAAGCTGGAATTCGCGTTGCGCCACGCGCTTGAGCGTGACGAGCTGGAGTTGAACTTCCAGCCGGTGGTCGACGCGGTGACAGAGGAGATCCTGAGCTTCGAGGCACTGATGCGCTGGAACAGCGTGGAGTTCGGCCGCGTCAGCCCCGCCAAGTTCATCCCCATTGCCGAGGATACGCGGCTGATCGTCCCCATCGGCGAATGGGCGCTGCGCCGCGCCTGTGACGAGGCGGCGCACTGGCCGGGCCATGTGAAGGTGGCGGTCAACGTCTCGGCAGAGCAGATGCTCGACGCCAATTTCGCCAGCACGGTCGTGTCGGCGCTGGCCGCCAGCGGGCTCGCGCCTGAACGGCTGGAGCTGGAAGTGACCGAATCGATCTTCCTGCGCGACGGCGGGGCGGCGCAATCGACGCTGAACCAGATCCAGTCGCTGGGCTGCAAGCTGGCGCTGGACGATTTCGGGACCGGCTATTCCTCGCTGGGCTATCTGCGCAACAACCGGTTCAACACGATCAAGATCGACCGCAGCTTTGTCACCGGCGCGGCCAAGGACAGCCCCGAATCGCTGGCCATCATCCGCGCCGTGGTCGCCATGTGCGACGCGCTGGGCATGGAAACGACGGCCGAGGGCGTGGAGAGCGAGCGCGAGCTGGAACGCATCCGCCAGCTCGGCTGCTCGAAGATCCAGGGCTTTCTGTTCGGCCGTCCGATGGGCGCGCTTGAGGCTAATGCGCTGCTCGACCAGCGGGCCGAGCGTCGGATCGCCTAACCGGGCAGGACGTCCGCGCCGAACCCGTGCGGGAGAAGCTGCGAGATCGTAGTCTCCAGCATCTCGCTACCCGTGGCGCTGGCGGAGATCACCACGATGTCGCGGCCCGATAGCGAAGCCGCCTCGGCAATCGCCTGACGGCAGCCACCGCACGGGGTGATGACATCCTCGCCCGCGATGGCGCCGTCAACCATCGGACCGCCCGCCACGACCACATGGGTGATCGCGGCCAGACCGAACGCGTGCTGCGCGGCGGTCAACGCCGATTGCTCGGCACACAGGCCCAGCCGGTAGCAGGCGTTCTCCATGTTGGCGCCGGTCACGACCGAACCGTCCTCGGCCATCACCGCGCAGCCGACGTGGAATCGCGAATAGGGCGCATGGGCCTTGCCCGCCGCCTCGCGGGCGAGGGCGATCAGGCGGGCCTTAGTGGTGCTGTCCATGCAGGCTTACTCGGCCGCGTCGCGCAGCAGGGGCACCGGCTCCTTGAAGGTGTGGGTGACATAGGGGAACGGAATCTCGATCCCCGCATCGTCCAGCGCCCGCTTGATCGCGCGCACCACGTCGCTCTTCGTCTCGCGCCGGTCGCGCGGGCGGGCGTCGGACCACCACTGGACGAGGAAATCGACCGAACTTGCGCCATAGGACCATGCGAAGACCGAGACCGGCTTTTCGGTGTCGATCGCCTCGATCCCCACCATCGCGCCCTCGATCACCTTCATCGCACGGTCGAGATCGGTGTCGTAGGACACGCCCACCATCAGCTCGTCGCGGCGGATATGCGCGTCGGTCAGGATCTGGACCGGGTTCTTGAACAGCATCGAATTGGGCATGATCGTCAGCTCGTTGGTGAGCTGGCGGATATGGGTCTCGCGCAAGGTGATCTTCTCGACCTTGCCCAGCACGCCCTCGACCTCGATCAGATCGCCGATCTGCATGTTCTCGCGCAGCATGATGAGGACGCCGGCGAGGAAATTCTCGAAAATGTCCTGAAACGCAAAGCCGATCGCCACCGTGCCGATGCCGAGCCCCGCGATAAGGCCTGCCGGTTCCAGACCGGGCAGCACGACGGTCGCGGCGATCATCAGGCCGATGATCCACACCGCGACATGGGTGACGGTCGCGATCAGATTGCGCAGGCTTTCGCGCAGATTGGCCTTGGCGGCGATCCGCCCGGTGATGCGCACGACGATCTTGGCGACCAGCCATGTGACGAGGATGATGACCAGCCCGATGGCCAGGCTGGGCAGCGAGGCGACCAGCCCTTCGGCCATGCCCATGACTTCCTTGTTGATCGTTTCTACGTAATTCATGGCATTCCCGTAAATGGCTGGCCCGTATGTGGCCGGGCAAAGGACAGGCGGAGCGGATTGCCGAAACCGAATGGCGGCTTTCCTTCAATTTGTCGCATAACGCGGGCATAGCGCCCGACGCAATGGAGACTATCCCTGCCGTTTTGTCAGGGTGCCCCTCGGGGCAGGCCCTTGCGCTTGCGGCAGTGGCTCGTCACGAAGCCGTCTTTGAATATCAGCCCGTCCGGAGTGTCGCCGAGAGTGAAGAACAACCGCATCGCCCGCAGCCTTTGCGCCCTCGCCGCCATGGCCTGCACGCTTGCCGCCAGCCCGCCCGCGATGGCGTGGGGCGCGAACGGGCACCGCATCGTGGGCGCGATCGCGCAGGAATATCTCTCTCCGCAGGCGCATGCCGCCATGCTGGAGATACTGGGCAGCGAAACCTTGGCCGAAGCCGGGCCGTGGCCCGATTTCATGCGTTCGGATCCCGACGAATTCTGGCAGCAGACCGCCAGCCCATGGCATTACGTGACCGTGCCGGAAGGGCAGGCGTATGACGATGCAGGCGCTCCGCCGCAGGGCGATGCGCTGACCGCGCTGGACCGCTTTGCCGCGACCCTGCGCGATCCGTCGGCGAGCCTGTCCGACAGGCAGACAGCGCTGCGCTTCATCGTCCATATCGTCGGCGACCTGCAGCAGCCGCTGCATGCGGGCGACGGCACCGACCGTGGCGGCAATGACGTAAAGGTGACGTGGTTCGGCGAGCCGACGAATCTGCATGCGCTGTGGGATTCGGGTCTGCTCGACAGCCAGGAATTGTCCTACAGCGAATATGCCGAATGGCTGAACGCCGACCTGACGCCGCAGGAAATGCGCGAATGGGCCAGCCCCGATCCGAGGGTTTGGATCGCCGACAGCGCGGCGGTGCGGCCCGGCCTGTATCCCGCCGATCCCGATCTGGGCTATGAATACAACTACCGGTTCAAGGGGTTGATGGAGGAACGGCTGCAGAAGGGGGGGCTGCGTCTGGCCGCTTATCTGAACCGTGTGTTCGCGCCCGAATAGGCCGCACGTTCAGGCGCGCGGATGGATGTTTCCGGGCTCCATCCAGCGCGCCAGTCGCACCAGCAGCGCGATCACCGGCGGCACCAGCACCAGCGACAGCACCACCTTGGCCAGCGCCTGTCCGGCGATCAGGTCGGCGATGGGCCGCACGCCATAGAACGCGACGGTGATGAAGATCAGCGTGTCGATCACCTGGCTGACGATCGAGGCGACCGCGCCGCGCGCCAGCATCGGCACGCGCACCAGCACCGCAAGGCGCGAGAAGATCAGCACGTTGAGCGACATCGAGATGCCATAGGCGATGATACCCGCCGCCATCAGCCGCCAGCTTTGCCCCAGCACGATGGGAAACGCCTCTTTCGCGGGTTCGTACATGCCCTGATCGGTCGGAAGGGCCAGCACGATAAAGGTCAGCAAAATCGCCATTACCAGCGGCACGAAGCCGAAGCGCACCATCTGCGTCGCGGTCTTCTGCCCATAGAGCTGCGCGACGCTGCTGGAGATCGACACCAGCAACAGGAAGGGGAAGATCCCCGCCTCCACCGCCAGCGGGCCGAGCGCGACCTGTTTCGCGCCCAATACGCCCGCGATGCAGGTCATGCCGCCGTAGAACAGCGCATAGAGGAACAGCGGGCGGGGATATTGGGGCGAGAGGTCGATCTCGCGGGCGGATTCGATCATCGCGCATCACTAGCGCCAAAAATGCCTGCCGGGAAAGCGCCGGCTTGCGAAATTCGGGGGCATCGACGGGGATAGGAACGGAGACCCGCCGCGCAACGCGCTTGAGCATGGGCGCGGCTTGTTGCAATAGCGGCATGGAGTCGCCCGTTTCCCGCCGCTGCCGGTATGCCTCCTTCATGCAAACGCCTTTCGTCAGCCTTCTGGGCATCGGCCTGATCCTGCTGATCGCCCTTGCGCTTTCGAACAATCGCCGATCGATCCGGCTGCGCGTCGTGGGTGCGGCCTTTGCGCTGCAGGCGGTGATGGCGGTGCTGGTGCTGCGCACGCCGTGGGGCGCGGCGGTGATCGCGACGATGTCGCGCGGCGTGTCGAACCTGCTGGGCTATGCGGCAGAGGGGACCAACTTCATCTTCGGCCCGCTGGCCAGCCCGGACATCGGCGGCAACAGCTTTGCCATCGCGGCGCTGACCGTCATCATCTTCTTCGCCAGCCTTGTGTCGGTGCTGTATTATCTGGGCGTGATGCAGCTGATCATCCGTTGGGTGGGCGGGGCGATCGCATGGGTAACGGGCATCAGCCGCGTCGAATCGCTGGCGGCGGCGGCGAATATCTTCGTCGGCCAGTCTGAAAGCCCGCTGGTGGTGCGGCCCTATCTGGCGGGCCTTGCGCCGTCGCGGCTGTTCACATTGATGAGCGTGGGCATGGCGGGCGTCGCGGGCACGATCCTGGCCGCCTATGCCAGCCTGCTGGGCGCGCAATATCTACCTTATCTGCTGGCCGCCGCGTTCATGAGCGCGCCCGGCGGCATATTGATGGCCAAGATCATCATGCCCGACACCATCGAACCCTCGCCCGTGGCGGAGGGCGAGACAGTGGCCGGTGAGACGGGCGACGATATTCCCGGCGCGCATGACGACGAGGAAAAGCCTGCCAATGTCATCATGGCCGCCGCGCAGGGCGCGCAGACCGGCGTGAAGCTGGCGGTCGCGGTCGGCGCGATGCTGCTGGCCTTCGTGGCGCTGGTGGCGCTCGCCAACGGCTTGCTGTCTGGTGTGGGCGAATTGCTGGGGGTCGAGGGGCTGACCTTCCAGTCCGTGCTGGGCTGGATCTTCTCGCCCGTGATGTATCTGCTGGGCATTCCGTGGAACGAGGCGCAGGTCGCGGGCGGGCTGTTCGGCACCAAGATCGTGCTCAACGAATTTGTCGCCTTCATCGAACTGGGCGGTTTCGACCCCGGCGTGCTGAGCGAGCGCAGCCGCGCCATCGTCACGTTCTCGCTGTGCGGGTTCGCCAATGTCTCATCCATCGCGATCCAGATCGCGGTGATCGGCGGGCTGGCCCCCAACCAGCGGCCGGTGGTCGCGCGGCTGGGGCCAAAGGCGCTGGCGGCGGGTTCGCTGTCGAACCTTATGAGCGCGGCTCTGGCGGGACTCATGCTGCCGATGTAAGGGCGGCTCCATGACTGGAATTGGCATGACCGACACTATCGCCCATGTTTCGCTGACGCAGCCGGTTGAGGTGCTGGCGGATGAGCTCGGACGCAGCTTTTCCGAATTCGGCTTTGCGGTCGTGTCGGACCACGGGATCGATCAGGACCTGATCGCGCGGGCCGAAAGGCTGAGCCGCGAATTCTTTGCGCTGCCGGACGATACCAAGCGCGCCTATTTCATCGAGGGCGGCGGCGGCGCGCGCGGATATACGCCCTATCGCACCGAAAAGGCGGTGGGCGCGGATGTCAGCGACCTGAAGGAATTCTGGCACGTCGGGCGCAGCCTGCCCGCCGGCGATCCGCTTGAGGAATTCATGCCCGCCAATGTCTGGCCGGGCGAGCTTCCCGAATTCCGCGAGATTTTCGAGACGCTTTATGCCGAATTCGACAAGGCGGGGCTGAAGATCCTGTCGGCCATCGCGGTCCATCTGGGGCTGGCACCCGACTGGTTCGACGCCACGGTGGACCAGGGCAATTCGGTGCTGCGCCTGCTGCATTATCCTCCGGTAGAGAATGCCGAGGGTGCGGTGCGGGCGGCACCGCATGGCGACATCAACACGATCACCCTGCTGCTGGGCGCGGAAGAGGCGGGGCTGGAACTGCTGTCGCGTCAGGGCAAATGGATCCCGGTGTCGCCGCCCCCCGGCGCGCTGGCGGTGAACATCGGCGACATGCTTTCGCGCCTGACGAACGACCGTTTGCGCTCGACCGTGCACCGCGTCGTCAATCCGCAGGGCGAGGCATCGCGCCGCAGCCGGTTCTCGATGCCGTTCTTCCTGCATTTCCGGCCCGATTTCGTGATCGAAACGCTGCCGGAGTGCGTCGATGCGGATCACCCCGACCAGTACGAACCGCTGCCCAGCCACGATTTCCTGTTGCAGCGGCTGCGCGAGATCAATCTGACGAAATGATCCGGGAAAGGAAGCGGGCCTTCGACAGGCATTCGCGCCATTCGTCCTCGCCCTCGCTGTCGGCAACCACGCCCGATCCGACGCCGAATGTCGCGCGCCCGTCCGGCGTCAGCCGCAGCGTGCGGATCGCCACGTTGAAGCAGGCCTCCTCCGCGTCCATCTGTCCGATTGCGCCGCAATAGGGGCCGCGCCGCCAGCCCTCGACCCCATCGATGATTTCCATCGCGCGCAATTTA
>NZ_JBRBUA010000032.1:0-3770 GCF_052826345.1 Brevirhabdus sp.
GGTCGACAGTTCCATCGGGCAGCGCACGCCGGGCGGGATGTAGACGAAGGAGCCGTCGGAAAACACCGCGCTGTTGAGCGTCGCGTAGAAGTTGTCGGACACCGGCACGACCGAGCCGAGGTATTTTTTCACCAGCTCGGGATGTTCGCGGATCGCCTCGGAGATCGAGCAGAAGATGACGCCCGCCTTTTTCAATTCCTTCTGGAAGGTGGTCCCGACGGAAACGGAATCGAACACCGCATCCACCGCGACCTTGCGGCCCTCGGCGGGGGCGTCCTCGGCGCCCTCGACACCCGCCAGGATCATCTGCTCCTTCAGCGGGATGCCCAGCTTTTCGTAGGTCGCCAGCAGCTTGGGGTCGACCTCGTCCAGCGAGGCGGGCTTGACCTCCATGCTTTTGGGGCGGGCATAGTAATACTGATCCTGAAAGTCGATTTCAGGATAATCCACCATCGCCCAGTCGGGTTCCTTGAGGGTCAGCCAGCGCTCATAGGCCTTGAGCCGCCATTCGGTCATCCATTCCGGTTCTTCGTTCTTTTCGGAAATCAGGCGCACGATATCCGCCGTCAGCCCCTTGGGGGCGTATTCCATGTCGATGTCGGTGTTCCAGCCATACTTGTAGGTGCCGGCCATCGACTGAACGGTTTCGACGGTTTCCCGATCGACGCCTTCGCGAATTTCGTCCAAAGCTGTCATTTCAGCGTCCTTTTCCTTTAGCCGGTCCCTGCCCGGTCTTTGTTCGGTCACCGCAGCGGCCGGTAGGGGCCTTCGTGCGGACGATGCGGGTGCCATGGCCCCGCTTTCAATTCGTTCAGGCGGCGCGCGCCCGGTGTTTTCGGTGGTGCGACAGCCAGACGTCGGCAAAGCGGTCGAGCTCCTGCGCCGTCGTCCGGGGACCGATCGACACGCGAATCGCACCGGCGGCCACCTGCGGCCCGTGCCCCATCGCGGTCAGCACACGGCTTGCGCGGACCTTGCCGCTGGAACAGGCCGATCCTGCGGAAACCGCGATCCCGGCCAGATCCATCTGCATCACCTGTGTCTCGCCCTTCCAGCCGGGAGTGGCCATGCAGATCGTGTTGGGCAGGCGGCGCGATTCTTTCCCGACAAAAATAGTCTCTTTTGCCTCGGCTTCTAGGGTCGCCTCCAGATTATTTCGCAGCCGCTCCACCTCTGCCCAGGCCCCGGCGGCCAACTGCGCGGCCGCAGCCTCCGCCGCCGCGCCGAACCCCGCGATCCCGACCACGTTCTCGGTGCCCGCGCGCCGCCCCATTTCCTGACCGCCGCCCCGGATGCGCGCCGCCAGATCGGTGCCGCGCCGGAGGATCAGCGCGCCCACGCCCTTCGGCCCGCCGATCTTATGGGCCGAAACGAATGCCATCTGCACGGCGGACCAGTCGAAAGCCACCGGGATCTTGCCCAGACCTTGGGTGAAATCGGAAACCGCGACCCCCTCCGGCAGATCCTGGATCACGCCGGTTTCGCTGTTGGCCAGTTGCACCGCGCAATGGCCGGGGTCCGTGATGGCCACCCGCCCCCGCGCATCCACCGGCAGATCGGGCGTGATCCATGCCGTGACGGCGTCATGTTCTATGTCACCGCCGCGCAGATCACGCCCCGCCAGTGCCAATGCCGCCGCTTCCGTCGCGCCGGAGGTGAAGACGATGTCCGCCCCCTGCGCCCCCAGCGCCTGCGCCAGACGGGTCCGGGCGCGCTCGACGATGGCCTTGGCGGCGCGTCCTTCGGCGTGCACCGACGAGGGGTTCCCCGTCTGGTCCATCGCCTCCAGCATGGCCGCGCGCGCGGCATCGCAAAGCGGCGCCGAGGCGTTCCAGTCGAGATAGGCGCGCGGGCTCATTCCTCATCCACCACGGCGAAAAGCGTGGGCACGGCGGGGCATGGCGTCAGTTCGTTTTCCACCACATCCGACAAGCGCGTCTGATGCAGGAACACATAGACATGCGCCGACAGGCTTTCCCACAGGCGGTTGGTCATCGACTGTTCGCGCGATCCCGACAGCCCGCCCGAGGCGCCCGCCCCGGTATGCATCGCGCTGACCGTCTCATCGACCGCGCCCAGAACGTCCGAGACGCGGATTTCCGATGGGTGGCACGCCAGCCGATATCCGCCGCCCGGCCCGCGCACCGACTCCACCAGCCCCGCGCGCCGCAGCTTGACGAAAAGCTGTTCCAGATAGGGCAGCGAAATGTCCTGCTTGCGCGAAATCTCGGCCAGCGACACCAGCTGCGTCTCGGGGCGCTTGGCCAGATCGGCCAGGGCCACCATGGCGTACCGTCCCTTCGTGCTGAACTTCATCTGCGCCTCGTTGCTGGCGGTTTCCCGCAAATCCATTGACGGCGGGCGCGCGGCGCTTTACCTCGCATACGATCCCGTTCCGCCGATCCCGCCGGAATTTAGAACCATTCTAAAGTTTCCGACCAAACTCGTCAAGATTGGCCGGCAACGAAAACAGCATCGCAGGAATTGAATGCCCGAGGTAATCTTCCCAGGACCAGAAGGTCGGCTAGAAGGCCGTTACCACCCCCAGAAACAGAAGGACGCACCGATCGCGATCGTGCTGCACCCGCATCCGCAGTTCGGCGGAACGATGAACAATCGCGTCGTCTATAACCTGCATTACACCTTCTACAAGATGGGATTCACCGTCCTGCGGTTCAATTTCCGCGGTGTCGGGCGCAGCCAGGGCGAATACGACCAGGGCATCGGAGAGCTGTCGGATGCGGCCTCGGCGCTGGATTACCTGCAATCCATGAACAACAATTCCAAGCACTGCTGGGTCGCGGGATTCAGCTTTGGCGCCTGGATCGGCATGCAGCTTTTGATGCGCAGGCCCGAGATCACGGGGTTCATCTCGGTCTCTCCGCCCGCGAACATGTATGACTTCTCCTTCCTCGCGCCCTGCCCGGCATCCGGGCTGATCATCAACGGCACCGCCGACCGCGTCGCGCCCCCGCCGGACACGCGCAACCTGGTGGAAAAACTTCACGAGCAGAAGGGGATCACCGTCACCCACGAGGAGGTCGAGGGCGCGGGACACTTCTTCGAGGATAGCCACATGGACGGGATGCTCGACACGGTCAAAACCTATGTCAGCCGCCGATTGACGGAAACCACGCGCTAGGACGCACCGGGTGCGGCTGCGCGCGGGCGCGGCTTCGGTATGCCAACGTATACAGTCTTTCTAATTCGCCGTGCCTGCGCTATGACGCGCGCAATCGATTCATTCAAAGGGGGTGCTGCCCATGTCCAAGATCAAGGTCGAAAACCCGGTCGTCGAGCTCGACGGCGATGAGATGACCCGGATCATCTGGGACTTCATCAAGAAAAAGCTGGTCCTGCCCTATCTGGACGTCGATCTGCTCTACTACGATCTGGGCATCGAGGAGCGCGACCGCACCGACGACCAGATCACCGTGGATGCCGCCGAAAAGATCAAGGAAATCGGCGTCGGGGTGAAATGCGCCACCATCACGCCCGACGAGGCGCGGGTCGAGGAATTCGGGCTGAAGCGCATGTACCGCTCGCCCAACGGCACGATCCGCAACATCCTGGGCGGCGTCGTCTTCCGTGCGCCGATCATCTGCTCCAACGTGCCGCGCCTTGTGCCGGGCTGGACCCAGCCCATCGTCATCGGCCGCCATGCCTTCGGCGACCAGTACCGCGCGACGGACATGAAATTCCCCGGCCCCGGCAAGCTGACGATGAAATTCGTCGGCGAAGACGGCGAGGTGATCGAAAAGGACGTCTAC
>NZ_JBRBUA010000033.1:0-5116 GCF_052826345.1 Brevirhabdus sp.
GGTAACCGCCCACCGCGGTGATCGAACCCAGCCCCGGCATGTTATGCTCGCCGCGCAGATAGGCGCCGTCGACGTCGATGCGGTGGCCCAGCAGCGTGCCGGGGCAGGTCGCGGCGTCGATGTCGCCTTCGCACAGCGTGGTGCCGGTGTCGAACGGGTCGGTCCCGTCGGTCTGGATCCCTTCGAAGCCCACGACGTCGAACAGGAAACCCGGCGGCGTTTCATTGACCGACGGCGGCGAATCCCCGCGGTCGCGCAGAAATTCATAGGTCAGCATGAATTCGGTATCGGGCGTCGCTTCCCAGAGCAGCTTTGCCCGCGCGTTGAAATAGCGGGTGCCGCCGAAATTTTCGCCCGTCGCACGCCGGCCCTGCGGCTCGTCGACATCGTTGTTCTTGGTGAGCTTGTAATAGCCGTCGCTTTCCTGGAACGAACCGGCGAAGCGGAAATACAGCCCGTCGGTGATCGGCAGGTTGAGCGAGGCCTTCACGTCCTTGGTGTCGAAGCTGGAATAGCCCAGCCGGATCTGCCCGCCGAGCGTGGTCTCAGGCCGCTTGGTGATGACATTGACCACGCCGCCCACGGTGTTCTTGCCGAACAATGTGCCTTGCGGTCCGCGCAGCACCTCGATCCGTTCGACGTCGAACAGGTCAAACAGCTGGGTCTGGACGTGGGCCAGCACGAAATCGTCGACCACCACGCCCACGGCGGGTTCGAAGGTCAGGATGATGTCGCCAGTCGACTGGCCTCGAATGCCGATGGAGGCCGCGTTGAAGCCGGGCACATTGGTGATGACCACGTTGGGCACATCGCCCGCCAGTGCGCGGATGTCGGCGGCGAACTTGTTGTCGATCGCCTGCGAGGTGAAAGCTGTGACCGCGACGGGCGTTTCCTGCAGCGATTCCGACACGCGCCTTGCGGTGACGACGATTTCCTCCAGCCCCGTGGCCTGTCCCTGTTGTGCGGTCGGGGAAGGGGTGGGGGCAGCGGGGTCGAGCGCGCCGGGATCCGCAGGCATGTCCTGCGATGGCGGGGGCGCATCGTCCGTCTGGGCCAGCGCGGTCGTGCTGGCTGAACAAAACAGGCCTGCAATGGCCAAGCGCAAGGCGCAACTCGTCTGTTGGCGGAATCCACCCATCGGCTTTCCCTCTCCATGTTTCCGTTCGCTGTTTTGACTGCGAATCGGTTTCGTGATCGCCATCGTTGGGCGATGAGGACAAAAGAACATGGATAATCATTTTTACCAAGCGAAAAACAAACATTTATGTTTTTTTCTTGGGCGGCTTCCTTCGAAAACCGCAGAACGCTAAGGTTTTCGCTTATGGCCAAAATCACGCCTGAACCGGTCGAGACTGCCGAGACACAGCTTCACGTGACGCGAAGCGGTGCATCGCGCCGCGTGCCGCGCCGCTACACCAGCCCCGCGATGGCCGAACGGCGGCAACGCATCATCGATTGCGCGCACCGCCTGCTGGGCGAGGCGGGGGCCGAGGGCATGACCATCGCCCGCCTGTGCCGCGAGGCGGAGGTGGCGCCGCGCACGATCTATCGCCTGTTCACCGACAAGGACGGGGTGATCTTCGCCACCGTCGCCGACCGCATGCGCGAGGTGCGTAGCGTGATCGCGCGCAAGAACCGCACCTATACGCTGGACGTGGTGTTCGACGAGCTGGACTGGATGGTCAGCGAGATGGAGCGCGACACCGAATATGCACGGGTCGCGATCGGCTTCAACTTCGCGCTGAACCCCCGGACGGCCGAGGTTCGCGAATTGCGTTCGGTCGCCTATAACCGGTTCCGCAACTGGCTGGATCTGCAGATAGAGGCTGGGCATACGCGCGCCGATCTCGACCTGGAAAGGCTGGCGCAGCGGCACGTGGTCAGCGAGTTCCTCGTCTATCGCCGCTGGGCGATCGAGATCACCGACAGCGCCGCCTGCCGCATCGAATTGCGCTGCGCCTTCCTGCAAAGCGCCGCCGTGGTGCTGACGGGCGAGGCGCAGGAGATGGCGCTGCGCCAGCTGGCCGAATATCACGCCAAGCTGGGCATGTCCGAGATCGGCGCCGCCGCCTCCACCAACCGCGCCGAGCGCGACGCGGGCGAGGACTTCGTCGGCCGCGCCTGATCCTATCGCGAGGTTGGCGCGTCCTGCGCTGCTCCATCGGGCAGGGCAAAGGCCATCAGGTAATCTCCCGGCGTCGAGCCGAGGAATCCGTGCCCTCCCGCCGCGATCACGACGAATTGCCGCCCGCTGCGCGGTGACACGAAGGTCATCGGCGTCGCCTGTCCCCCTGCGGGCAGGCGTCCGCGCCACAGCTCTTGCCCCGTTCTGGTGTCGAACGCGCGCAGATAATCGTCCAGCGTCGCCGCGATCAGCGTGACGCCGCCGCCGGTCGTGACCGGCCCACCCAGGTTGAAGATACCGGGCACCGCGATGCCCATGGGCGCGATATCCTCCGATGTGCCAAGCGGCCTCTGCCACGCGACCGTGCGGTCGGCCAGGTCGATGGCCGTCAGCTGTCCCCATGGCGGCGTAGTGCAGGGGATGCCCAGCGGCGAAACCATCGGCTCCATCGTCAGCGCATAGGGCGTACCCTCCTGCGGCAGCATGCCGGCGGTATGGGCATTACCCGCCTCTTGCCCCGCCATCGCGGCGCGGTCATGCAGCGTCACGACCTGCGGAATGGCCGATGAGTTCACCACCATCAGCCCGCGCGCCGCATCCACGCTGACGCTGCCCCAGTTCAGCATGCCGAAGATGCCCGGATATTGCAGCGCCCCGCGCGTCGAGGGCGGCGTGAAATCGCCCCGATAATCCAGCGAGCGATAACGGATCCGGCACCACAGCTGGTCGATCGGCGTCGCGCCCCACATGTCGGCCTCGCGCAGGGCGGCGGGGATCAGCGAGGGAAAGCCGGTCTGATAGGGCTGCGTCGCCGCATATCGTTCGCCCGGAACATTGCCTTGCGGCGCGGGCCGTTCCTCGATCCCCGTCAGCGGGGTGCCGTCGCGCCGGTCGAGGATGAAGATCTCGCCCCGCTTCGTCGGCACGGCGACCGCGGGCACCATGCCCGAGGCGGTGGGCATGTCGAACAGCACTGGCTGCGCGGGCACGTCATAATCCCACAGATCGTGCCGTGTGGTCTGGAAATGCCAGCGCACCCGCCCGGTCGCCGCATCCAGCGCCACGACCGAACTGGCATAGCGTTCCAACTCCGCGCTGCGATGCATGCCGACATGATCGGGTGTCGCATTGCCGGTGGGCACATAGACAAGGCCCAGTTCGGGATCCGCGCTCAGCACGCTCCACGCATTGGGCGAGGCGGGGGTATAGGTTTCGCCCTCCGCCAGCGGGGGCGCATCGTCGGGGCGGCCAGAATCCCACGCCCACAGCATCCGCCCCGTGGTGACATCGAACGCGCGGACCACGCCCGAGGGATCGTTCGTCTTGAAATTGTCGCGGACATAGCCGCCGAGCACTGCGGTATCGCCGATGATGACCGGCGGCGAGGTGGTATAGGTCGCCCCCTCGTCGAATTCGCCCAGCCCATCGAGCAGCGAAACGGTGCCATTGTCGCCGAAACCCGGGCAGGGGCGTCCGGTCCGAAGGTCGAGCGCCAGCAGCCGCCCGTCGACCGCCGTGCTGAGCACCCGGCTCGCGCAAAGCCCGCCCGTTTCGCGCGCGCCAGTGCCATCGACGCTGGCGCGGTGCACCGAAACGCCGCGGCAGTTCAGCATCTGCGCCGCGCCGAATTCGGACTTCGGATCGTGCCGCCAGACCTGCCGCCCGCTATCGGGATTGAGCGCCACCACTGCTCCGATGGGCGTGCAGAACACCAGCAGATCGTCCACCATCAGCGGCGTGACCATGAAGGACATCGGCTGCGCGATATCGGGCCGCGCGGCATTGCTGTCGCCGGTGCGGTAACGCCACGCCTCGGTCATGGAGGCGACATTCGCGGGGGTGATCAGCGCGGCGGGAGAATGGCGCGTTCCGGCAGCGTCGCGGCCATAGGCGGTCCATTCCGTGTCGCTGTCCGTCGCCGCCATCAATCGCGGCGTGTCGCTGTACGCAGGATCGCCCAATGCCGGACCCGACGCCAGATAGCTGCCGCCAAGAGCCAGCAGCGCGGCAAGCCCGGCCCCGAACACGGCCCAGCTGCCAAGGCGGGCGCGCGGACCGCCGATCGCGCGTCCCACGAAGGGCAGCGCAAGCAGCAGCGCCAGCACGGCAGGACCCGCCAGTCGCGGCAGCAGGGCCCAGAATTGAAAACCCACCTCGACCAGCGCCCAGACCAGCGTAGCGATCAGGAAAATGGCATATAGCAGCCGCGCATATCCGCTGCGCCGTAGCGCAAGCAGACCCGCAGCAAACAGGACGACGCCCGCGATCAGGTAATAGGGCGATCCGTCCAGCGTGACGAGCCGCGCCCCGCCAGCGCCCAGCAATAATCCCAGCAGGATGAACAGACCCGCGACGGCGTAACGCAAGACCGCGCTGAACATAGGCATCTCCCCCTCGTCCGCCGATGTTCCGGCGTGACGGCAGAGAAAATGGATCATGCATTATCGTTTTTGCAAGCGAAATCTTCGCGCGAGGACCGGCGCAAACGAAGACGGCCGGGCGATCAGGTCCGCCGCGGCCGCTCGTTCAAATGCGAATTGTGAAGCAGGCGCCCGGCAAGGGCGCGATGGCGGGTCAGGTCAGAAGGACAACATGCGCGAGCCGGTCTCGCCCTCGGCATCCTTTTTGTTCTGTCCCTTGTCGTCGCCGATCCCGTGCAGCCGCTTGCGGAACAGCGACTTGATCAGCCGGTCCTCAAGGATGCGGCCACCAAGATAGAGCGCGACGAACAGTCCCGCGAAGACATAGGCCGGCGTGGGGGAGGGGCCTTCTTCCTCGTCCTCTGCGCCAGGGCCGTCGATCTCGGGGGCCGGTGCGCCAAGCGCCTTGTCGATCACATTCTGCGGCAGTTCGATCGTTTCCTTCTCGTCCTCTTCCTCGGCACCGGCTTCCGCGGCGGCGGATGCCTTTTCCCATTCGCCGATCTGTATGTTCAGCTGGGCGAACGCCAGGAACAGCAGCGGGGCAAGGAAGCAATAGAGCAGTGCGCGA
>NZ_JBRBUA010000034.1:0-4569 GCF_052826345.1 Brevirhabdus sp.
CACGGTGATGATGGCCGCGATCGAGGCCGGCGCCGAGAATGTCGAAAGCGGCGAGGACGGTCATGTCGTGACCTGCGCCGACACCGATCTGAACGAGGTCGCCACCGCGCTCGAAGAGAGCCTGGGCGAAAGCGAATCGACCCGGCTGGTCTGGGTGCCGCAGACCACGACCGAAATGGATCTGGAGGCGATGCAAAAGCTGATGAAGCTGCTCGACGCACTGGAAGACGACGACGACATCCAGAAGGTGACCTCGAACTTCGAGGCCTCCGACGAGGTGCTTTCGCAGCTTTGAGCGTCACGCCGGGGACCCGTGTGGAACGGGCCTCCGGCGGGGATATTTTCGCGACAATGAAACAATGAACGGTGCCGCCCGGCGGGTGGTCAGCGGCGCGCGGGCTGAATACGGTTGACGTGCCCCATCTTGCGCCCCGGCCGGGGGTCCGCCTTGCCGTAAAGATGCACCGCGGTCGCGGGTTCGCCGCAGAGGGCGGGCAGGCGGGCGACATCGTCGCCGATCAGGTTTTCCATCGTCACGTCGGCATAGCGCTGACCGTCGCCCAGCGGCAGGCCCGCGATCGCGCGGATGTGCTGTTCGAACTGATCGACAGCGCAGCCCTGCTGGGTCCAGTGGCCCGAATTATGCACCCGCGGGGCGATCTCGTTCACGATCAGCCCCTGCGGCGTCACGAAAAGTTCCACCCCCATGACCCCTGTGTAATCGAGCGCGTTGAGGATGCGCGCCGCGATCAGCACCGCGTCGGTGCGCTGCGCGGCCGACAGCCGCGCGGGCACGGTGGTGGTGTGCAGGATGCCGTCGCGGTGCAGGTTTTCGCCGGGATCGTAGCAGGAGATTTGCCCGTCGGCGCCGCGCGCGCCGATGACCGAGATCTCATGCGTGAAATCGACGAAGCCTTCCAGAACCGCGGGCGCCCCGTTCAGCGCGGCCAGCGCCTGCGCGGCGTCTTCGGGCCGGGTTATGCGCGCCTGACCCTTGCCGTCATAGCCGAAACGCCGGGTCTTGAGGATCGCGGGCGCGCCGATCTCATCCAGTGCGCGGTCGAGATCGCCCGCGTCATCGACGGCTGCGAAGGGTGCGGTGGAAAGGCCGAGTTCCCGGAGGAAGCGCTTTTCGGTCAGGCGGTCCTGGCTGGTGGCCAATGCCTTGCGGCCGGGTCGGATCGGGCGCTCCGCCTCCAGCAGGTCGAGCGCGGCGGTGGGGATGTTCTCGAACTCATAGGTGATGACGTCGACGGCCTGCGCAAAGGCCCGAAGCGCCGCGGTGTCGTCGTAGGATGCGGTGGTCAGCGCGGCGCTGACGTCGCCCGCGGGCGGCCGGGCGCCCGGTTCATAGACATGGCAGCGATAGCCCAGCCGAGCCGCCGCGACGCTGAGCATCCGCCCCAGCTGGCCACCGCCGAGGATGCCGATTGTGGCGCCGGCGGGCAGGGGGGGGGTGGTTTCGCGGGTCTGGTCAGTCATCGCGGGGTTCCTCGGGGATGGAATCGGACAGGGCCTGGCGCCAGGCGTCCAGCCGGGTGGCCAGCGCGCTGTCGCCATTGGCCAGGATCGCCGCCGCCATCAGCCCCGCGTTCGCCGCACCCGCGGCGCCGATGGCCATCGTGGCGACGGGGAAGCCCTTGGGCATCTGGACGATCGAATAGAGGCTGTCGACGCCCGACAGCGCGCGGGTCTGGATCGGCACGCCGATCACCGGCACGCGGGTCTTGGACGCCATCATGCCGGGCAGGTGGGCGGCGCCGCCCGCGCCCGCGATGATGGCCTTCAGCCCGCGGTCCACGGCGCTGCGGCCATAGTCCCACAGCCGGTCGGGCGTGCGGTGGGCCGACACGATCCGGGTTTCATGAGGGACCGCGAGCGCATCCAGCACCTCGGCGGCCAGTTTCATGGTGGGCCAGTCGGACTGGCTGCCCATGATGATCCCGATTTCCACGTTGCGCATGGGGCCCCCTTCGTTCAGCGCGGGCACTATAGTCGGCTGGCGCCGGGAGGCAATGCGTCGCGCGGGCGCGATCAGGCGATGATGTCCGGGGTCAGCTCGTCCTCGATCGCGGCGATGCGGTCGCGCAGATCGAGTTTCTGCTTTTTCAGCCGCCGCAGGGTCAGCGTGTCGGCGCGGCGGCTGTCCTGCAATTCGTGGATCGCCTGATCGAGGTCGCGATGCCTGCGGCGCAGCACCTCCAGCTTGATGCGCAGGACATCTTCGTGCTGCAACTCGGACGGAGCGTTCATCTGGTGGGCCTGACCTTTCGCGACGATTGATGATTCATACTGTGAAAACGCGCTTGCGCATAGGGTGAAGGCGTCTCGTCGTACTTGCAGTCATGCCGCCGCCGCCCCATATTTTCGTCAAAGGTTGCCGCTGAGGGACCGAATTCGCAGAATCGCTTAATCAAGGAACTGCCACATGACCAAACTATCGCTGGGGGCACACCCCTATCTGCTGGGGTTCGAGCAGTTGGAGCGGATGGTGGAGCGCACCGCCAAATCCGGCAATGAAGGGTATCCGCCCTATAACATCGAACAATCCTCCGAAAACGCCTATCGCATCACGCTGGCCGTGGCCGGGTTCGCGGAGGCCGATCTGACCATCACGGTGGAAGACCGCCAGTTGATGATCCGCGGCCGACAGGGCGATGAGGACGACAGCCGCATCTTCTTGCACCGCGGTATCGCGGCGCGCCAGTTCCAGCGGTCCTTCGTGCTGGCCGAGGGCGTGGAGGTGTCGGGCGCGATGATGGAAAACGGGTTGCTGCACATTGATCTGAACCGATCCGCGCCCGAAAGCGTTGTGCAGACGATAGCCATCAATTCCTCCCGGAAAGGAGACGCATGATGAACGAGCCATATGAATTTGCCGAACCGGCGGACAAGCCGCTGGTCTATGTTCGCTCCGTCGATGTGCACGAGCTCCCCGAGGAGGTGCAGGCAGAGGCCAAGGGTCTGGATCATCTCTATGCGGTGCATACCTCGGACGGGGCGCGGCTGGCGCTGGTGCGCGACCGCAAGCTGGCCTTCGTGCTGGCGCGGCAGAACGATTTCTCGCCGGTCGCCGTACACTGAAGTTGTGCAGTGATGCCGTGCACTGACGCTGCACAGTGACGCCGCGGCCCGGCGCCGGGGGATGAGCAGGCCTTCGGCGAGGATATTTTCGCGACAATGAAAGAAGGGGCGCCCGCGTGTCATGCGGGCGCCCCTTTTTTTCGGTAAGCGGTCGGGCAGCCGGTCAGGCGGCGATCAGGCCCATCGATTCGAGCTTGAGCAGCACCTGCTGGGCGCAGAAATCGACGTCGGTGCCTTCGGTTTCCAGCCGCAGCTCTGGGTCCTTCGGTTCATCGTAGGGATCCGAGATGCCGGTGAATTCCTTGATCTTGCCTTCGCGTGCCAGCTTGTAGAGCCCCTTGCGGTCGCGGCGTTCGCATTCCTCGAGAGAGGTGGCGACATGCACCTCGACGAAGGCGCCGAACGCCTCGACGTCCTCGCGCACCGCGCGGCGGGTGGCGGCATAGGGGGCGATGGGGGCGCAGATGGCGATGCCGCCGTTCTTGGTGATCTCACTTGCCACATAGCCGATGCGGCGGATGTTGAGATCCCGGTGCTCCTTGGAAAAGCCCAGCTCGGAGGAGAGGTTCTTGCGCACGATATCGCCGTCCAGCAGCGTCACGGGGCGGCCGCCCAGTTCCATCAGCTTGACCATCAGCGCGTTGGCCACCGTCGATTTGCCCGATCCCGACAGGCCGGTCATGAAGACGGTGAAGCCCTGCTTGGAGAGCGGCGGGCGGGTCTTGCGCAACTCGTTCACCACGGCCGGAAAGGAGAACCATTCCGGGATCTCCAGCCCCTCGGACAGGCGGCGGCGCAGCTCGGTGCCCGAGATGTTGAGCACGGTCAGACCTTCCTCGATCTCGTCGGCGGGCTCGTATTGGGCGCGTTCCTGCACATAGACCATATGTTTGAAATCGACCATCTCGATGCCGATCTCGTCCTGGTGCTTCTTGAACAGCTCCTGCGCGTCGTAGGGGCCGTAGAAATCTTCTCCGGCGGAATTCTTGCCGGGGCCCGCGTGATCGCGGCCGACGATGAAATGGGTGCAGCCGTGGTTCTTGCGGATCAGCCCGTGCCAGACGGCTTCGCGCGGGCCGGCCATGCGCATCGCCAGGTTCAGCAGGCTCATCGTCGTGGTGGCCGAAGGGTATTGATCCAGCACCGCCTCATAGCAGCGCACACGGGTGAAATGGTCCACATCGCCCGGTTTGGTCATGCCCACGACCGGATGGATCAACAGGTTCGCCTGCGCCTCGCGCGCAGCACGGAAGGTCAGCTCCTGATGCGCCCGGTGCAGCGGGTTGCGCGTCTGAAAGGCCACGACCTTGCGCCAGCCCAGTTTGCGGAACAGGGCGCGCAATTCATTGGGTGTATCGCGGCGCGCCTTGAAATCATAATGCACCGGCTGCTGGATGCCTGTCACAGGCCCACCCAGATACACGGCACCTGCCTTGTTATGCAGATAGTTCACCGCCGGATGGGCCTGATCGTCGGCACCGAACA
>NZ_JBRBUA010000035.1:0-9885 GCF_052826345.1 Brevirhabdus sp.
CACGGTGACCAACACCAACCGGCAGGTCCAGATGGGCCGCGCGGCGGTGCCGAGCCCCGGCGAGGCGCGCGAGGACTGGTGGATCGAGGTGGAACTGGCCAAGCGGCTGGGCCTGGGCTGGAGCTATACCCATCCCAGCGAGGTCTTCGCCGAGATGAAGCAGAACATGAAGTCGCTCGACAACATCACCTGGGACAGGCTCACGCAGACGGCGGTTACCTATCCGTCGCTCTCGCCCGAAGACCCCGGGCAGCCGATCGTCTTTGGCGACGGCTTCCCGCGGCCCGAGGGCAGGGCGCGTTTCACGCCCGCCGCGGTTGTCCCGCCGGCGGAGCTGCCCGACAGCGAATATCCCTTCGTGCTGATAACCGGGCGACAGCTGGAACACTGGCACACCGGGTCGATGACGCGGCGTGCCAGCGTGCTCGACGCGGTGGAGCCGGAAGCCAACTGCTCGCTGCACCCGCGAACCCTGCGGGACCTGGGCGTCAGCCCGGGCGACTACATCAGGCTTTCCACCCGGCGCGGCACGGTCACCGTGATGGCGCGGGCGGATCGGGCGGTGGCGGAAAACAACGTCTTCCTGCCCTTCGCCTATGTCGAGGCCGCGGCGAACATCCTGACCAACGCCGCGCTTGATCCCTTCGGCAAGATCCCGGAATTCAAGTTCTCGGCCGTCCGGGTGGAGAAGGCGGAGCTGGTCGCCTCGGGATGAGGCGAAAGCACGGGCGATGCAGGCGCGCGATCCGGCCGGGGGCGCGCGCCGGGGATCGTCACCGACCCACTCACGCAAACAGAAAAGCCCCCGGCGCGACCACGCCGGGGGCTTTCGTGTTTCGGCCGTGCGCCCGGTCCACAGCGCGGGTCCGATCCTGCCGGAGCGGCCATTCGGTTCCGTGGCGCCGTTCGGGGCAGGCGCAGGCATTCGGAACCCGGGCCTGCCGTGGCAGGCGGCGCGCAGCAGGGCCGTTTCCCGAGCTGGCCGATACATCCGGCAAGGGATGCCCCACCTGTGGGACATCCGCGTTTTTCAGGGCCTCGCCCGGATCGGCCTCCGGATCGGCCCCCGGATCGTCCGGGGGAGCGCCCGCGGGATCAGCCGATGGCTTCGAGCACGGCCTCGCCCAGCCCGGCGGGGCTTTCGGCAACGACGATGCCTGCGGCTTTCATCGCCTCGATCTTGTCGTCGGCGCCGCCCTTGCCGCCGGCGACGATGGCGCCCGCATGGCCCATGCGGCGCCCCGGAGGCGCGGTGCGCCCGGCGATGAAGCCCGCGGTCGGCTTCCAGCGGCCGCGCTTCTTCTCGTCGGCCAGGAACTGCGCGGCCTCCTCCTCGGCCGAGCCGCCGATTTCGCCGATCATGATGATCGCCTCGGTCTCGTCATCGGCCAGGAACCACTCCAGCACGTCCAGATGCTCGGTGCCCTTGATCGGGTCGCCGCCGATGCCCACACAGGTCGACTGGCCGAGGCCCACGTCGGTGGTCTGCTTGACCGCCTCATAGGTCAGCGTGCCCGAGCGGCTGACAACCCCGACCGAGCCGCGCTTGTGGATATGGCCGGGCATGATGCCGATCTTGCAGGCGCCCGGCGTGATCACACCGGGACAGTTCGGCCCGACCAGGCGGGACTTGCTGTCGATCAGCGCCCGCTTGACGCGCATCATGTCCTGCACGGGGATGCCTTCGGTGATCGCCACGATGACATCCATCTCGGCATCGATCGCCTCGAGGATCGAATCCGCCGCGAAGGGGGGCGGCACGTAGATCACGCTGGCATTCGCGCCCGTCACCGCCTTGGCCTCATGGACCGAGTTGAAGACCGGCAGGTCCAGATGCGTCTGCCCGCCCTTGCCCGGCGTGACGCCGCCGACCATCCTGGTGCCATAGGCGATCGCCTGTTCGGTGTGGAAGGTGCCCTGCGATCCAGTCAGACCCTGGCAGATCACCTTGGTGTTTTCGTCGATCAGTACAGCCATCCGTCTTACCCTTCTGCCTCTGCCAGCACCTTCGCGGTGCCGCTCACCGCGGCCACGATCTTTTGCGCGCCGTCCTTGAGGTCGTCGGCCGCGATCACGTCGAGGCCGCTGTTGTTGATGATCTCCTTGCCCTTCTCGACGTTGGTGCCCTCCAGCCGGACGACCAGCGGCACCTTCAGGCCCACTTCCTTGACCGCAGCGACCACGCCCTCGGCGATCACGTCGCAGCGCATGATGCCGCCGAAGATGTTGACCAGGATGCCCTTCACCTGCGGGTCGGAGGTGATGATCTTGAACGCCTCGGTCACCTTTTCCTTGGTCGCGCCGCCGCCCACGTCGAGGAAATTCGCAGGCTCGGCCCCGTAAAGCTTGATGATGTCCATCGTGGCCATCGCCAGACCCGCGCCGTTCACCATGCAGCCGATCTGACCGTCGAGCGCGATGTAGTTCAGATCGTATTTCGAGGCCTCCAGCTCCTTGGCGTCCTCCTCGGTCTCGTCGCGCAGGGCGGCGATGTCGGGGTGGCGGTAGACCGCGTTGCCGTCGAAGCCCATCTTGGCGTCGAGGCACTTGAGCTCGCCCGCGTCGGTCACGACCAGCGGGTTGATCTCGAGCATGTCCATGTCCTTTTCGGTGAACAGCCGGTAGAGAATGCCAATCAGCTTGACGCATTGCTTGACCTGCGCGCCCTCGAGCCCCAGCGAAAAGGCGATGCGGCGGCCGTGATACGGCTGAAAACCCGTGGCCGGATCGACGCTGAACGACAGGATCTTGTCGGGGGTCGACGCGGCGACCTCCTCGATGTCCATGCCGCCCTCGGTCGAGCAGACGAAGGCGACGCGGCTGGTGACGCGGTCGACCAGCAGCGCGAGGTACAGCTCGCGCGCGATGCCGGCGCCGTCCTCGATGTAGATGCGGTTGACCTGCTTGCCCGCGGGGCCGGTCTGATGGGTCACCAGGGTGCGGCCGAGCATCCGCTGGGCTTCCTGGGCGGCTTCCTCGACCGATCTGGTGATGCGCACGCCGCCCTTTTCGCCCGCGCTGGATTCTCTGAACGTGCCCTTGCCGCGGCCGCCCGCGTGGATCTGGGCCTTGACCACCCAGACCGGACCGTCGAGCGCGCCGGCGGCTGTCTTGGCGTCTTCCGCCTTCAGGACGGCGCGGCCGTCGCTGACGGGCGCGCCGTAATCGCGAAGCAAGGCCTTTGCCTGGTATTCATGGATATTCACGCCTTGGGTTCCTCCCTTTATAGTCGGCCGCCGTCCGGCCGGGATCGTGGTGGGTTGGTGACGGCCGCCTATTTGATGAGCGGCAAAAGCTTCTTGAAGGCGGGGGTGCCGGCCTTGCCCAGCCATTCGAAGACGACCATTTCGGTTGTCACGATGCCCGCGCCGCTGGCGTTCAGCCGCGCCAGGCAGGCCTGTTCGCTTTCGAGCGTGCGCGAGGCGGTCGCGTCCGAGACGACGAAGACGTCGAAGCCTTCCTCGATCAGGCTGGCGGCGGTCTGGACCACGCAGATATGCGCCTCCATCCCCGCGATAACGGCCTGCTTGCGCGCGGTGCCGCGAAAGGCGGCCGCGAAACCGTCGTCTTCCATGCAGGAAAAATGCATCTTGGGCAGCACCGTGGCCCCGCCCGCCACGGCCGCCAGCTCGGGCACGGTCGCGCCCAGACCGGCGGGGTATTGTTCGGTCATGATCACGGGAACCCCGACCTCCGCCGCGGCGCACAGCAATGTCCTGGTGTTGCGAATCGTCCGGGCCGGTGCCTGCATCGCGGGCACCAGACGGTCCTGCATGTCGATCACGATGAGGACGGAATCCTGTGCGCGTATGAGCATGGCGGCCTCTGTCCTTTGGCTTGATCCGCGCCGGTGGAGGGGCGCGGCGCATCTGGTCGGGCGCACCCGCCGCGGCCCTGAAGGGGCCTCGATCCCGGATGCTGGTATGCCAAATACCACGGGATTGTTTTCACATCAAGTGGCGCGACTCCCGGCGTGGGCGGAGAATCAGCTTCTGCCGAAAACAACCCCGGTGCGGGGTGCGCGCTTGCGCCGCATTGCAAAATGCGGTCCCGGAAAGCGCGGCGGAAAGCCCGTCGCGATCGATTGCGGGATTTTTTCATACCCATATGAAATCAATATGTTAAGCCAATCTCGAATGCTGCGACGCAGCAACGCCGCCGCCTCTGTTGTCCAAGGTGAAAGCCTTGCGCTTTGCCGATTTCGGGCCGGGTCGCGGGGCGCGACCGTGCAGCCGCAGAGAAAGCGCGGCGGTGAAATTCAGTTGCGACACATAGGCATCTGGTCTATGGTATGCCACAGGACCAGGACATGCCCGACGCCTGAAGGCATGTCGCAAAGTGATGTGTCGCGGATCGAACTCGTAGATGGAGAAGAGGCATGAGGCTTCGCCCGATTGCGACCAACTTCACCCTGAAGGACCACGTCTACGACAGGCTTCGCGAGGCGATCATGGAGATGGACATCTATGAAAGTGACGCCAACCTGCGCCTGGACGAACGCTCGCTCGCCGAGCAGCTGGGAATTTCCCGGACGCCGCTTCGGGACGCGATCGCGCGTCTGGAAGGGGACGGGCTGGTGTCGGTCGTGCCGCGCAAGGGCATCTTCGTGCGCCGCAAGAGCCTCGAGGAGGTTCTCGAGATGATCATCGCCTGGGCGGCCCTGGAAAGCATGGCGGCCCGGCTGGCGGCGGAACGCGCGACCGACAACGAGATCGCGTCGCTGCGCAAGATCGCGTCGAAATATTCGGGCGACGCGGACAGCGCCGAGATTTCGGAATATTCCGACGACAACATCAGGTTTCACCAGCGCATCCTCGAGATTTCCAAATGCGCGCTGCTGGCCTCCATGGCCGAAGGTCTGTTTTTGCACATGCACGCGGTGCGGCTGCGCGCCATGGGCGAGGGCGACCGGCTGCGCCAGTCCCTCGTCGATCACGCGGAAATCATCGAGGCGCTGGAATCCCGCGACCCCGAACTCGCCGCGCTGCGGGTGCGCGAACACACGATGCGTCTGCATGAACACGTCCGCCGAACCTGGGTCCGGCTGGAATTCAATCTCAAGAAGAAGATGAACACCGCCTCCTAGCAACAGGTGCGGGTCGGCGCTGATCGCAAGATATCAAGGGGAGAAGGAACACATGGCCGTAACCACCGCAGAACCGGAGATCAGCACCCGTGTCGCGCCCGCGCCCGAGGCCCTGACCGACGGATTCCACCTGTTGATCGACGCGCTGAAGCTCAACGGTGTCGAAACCATCTACAACGTCCCCGGCATCCCGATCACCGATCTGGGCCGCTATGCCCAGGCGCAGGGCCTGCGGGTTCTGTCGTTCCGCCATGAGCAGCACGCGGGCTATGCCGCCGCGGCCGCCGGTTTCCTGACCAAGAAGCCCGGCGTGTGCATGACCGTCTCGGCGCCGGGTTTCCTCAACGGGCTGACCGCGCTGGCCCATGCCACCACGAACTGCTGGCCGATGATCCTGATCTCGGGCTCCTCCGAGCGCGAGATCGTCGATCTTCAGCGCGGCGACTACGAGGAAATGGACCAGCTGGCGATTGCCCGGCCCCATGCCAAGGCCGCCTATCGCATCCTGCACGCCGAGGATATCGGCCTGGGCGTCGCCCGTGCCATGCGCGCGGCCCTGACCGGTCGGCCCGGCGGCGTTTACCTCGACGTGCCCGGCCAGCTGCTGGGTCAGGTCATGGATGCCGCCGAAGGCGCCCGGTCGCTGATCGAGGTGGTCGACCCGAACCCCGCCAGCGTGCCGTCGCCCGAGGCCATCAGCCGCGCGCTCGAGGTGCTGGGATCGGCCAAAAAGCCGCTGATCATCCTCGGCAAGGGCGCGGCCCATGCGCAGGCCGACGATGCCGTGCGCGAATTGGTGGAAACCCTGGGCTTTCCCTATCTGCCGATGTCGATGGCCAAGGGGCTGCTGCCCGACACCCATCCGCAATGCTCCTCCGCCGCGCGATCGCTGGTGCTGAAGGAAAGCGACTGCGTCTTTCTGATCGGCGCGCGCCTCAACTGGCTGCTGGGCCATGGCCAGGGCAAGGCCTGGGGCGAGAAGGGATCGAAGAAATTCGTCCAGATCGACATCGAACCGAGTGAAATGGACAGCAACCAGAAGATTTCCGCCCCGCTGATCGGCGACGTCGGCAGCGTCGCGCGGGCGCTGCTGAAGGAAATCGGCGGCAGGTGGGAAAAGCCCTCGGCCGACTGGACCGGCGCCGTGCGCGCGAAGGTGGAGGCCAATGTCGCCAAGATGGCGCCGCGGCTCAAGAACAACAACTCGCCGATGGATTATCAGGGCTCGCTCGGCGTGATCAAGGATCTGATCGCCGAAAACCCCGACGTCGTGCTGGTCAACGAGGGCGCCAACGCGCTCGATCAATGCCGCTCCATCGTCGACATCCACAAGCCCCGCAAGCGGCTGGACGTCGGCACCTGGGGCATCATGGGGATCGGCATGGGCAGCGCCGTCGCCGCCGCCGTCGAGACCGGCAACCAGGTGCTTGCCGTGGAAGGCGACAGCGCCTTCGGCTTTTGCGGAATGGAGATCGAGACGGTCTGCCGCTACGATCTGCCGGTCTGCACGGTCATCATGAACAACAACGGCATCTATCGCGGCGACGGCGAGAACTGGGCGGGCGGCAAGGACCCCTCGACCACCGTTTTCGTGAAGGGCGCGCGCTACGACAAGATGATCGAGGCCTTCGGCGGCGTCGGCGTGACCGTCGACAACCCCGACGCGCTGCGCCGGGCCATCAAGGAGGCTTTCGCCAGCCGGAAGCCGACCCTTATCAACGCCGTGATCGCCGAAGACGCCGGCAAGGAAAGCGGCAACATCGGCAATCTCAACCCCTCGTCCGTGGTGGCGCAGCAGCGCTACCCGCAAGCCAGGAAGATCAAGTGAAAACATACGTGACCAATAAGAAAGCGGAGGCACCCCAATGAAGGCCCTCGAAGGAGTCAAGATCCTCGATTTCACCCATGTGCAGTCGGGACCGACCTGCACGCAGCTCCTCGCCTGGTTCGGCGCCGACGTGATCAAGGTCGAGCGGCCCGGTGTCGGCGACGCGACGCGCAAGCAGTTGGTGGATGTGCCGGGGGCGGACTCGCTCTATTTCACCATGCTCAACCACAACAAGCGGTCGATCGAGCTGAACTCGAAGAGCGAGACGGGCAAGGAGGTCCTGACCCGTCTGATCGAGACCTGCGATGTGATGGTGGAAAACTTCGCGCCCGGCGCGCTGGATCGGATGGGGTTTTCGTGGGAGCGTATCCAGGAGATCAACCCGCGGATGATCCTGGCCTCGGTCAAGGGGTTCGGCCCCGGCAAATACGAGGACTGCAAGGTCTACGAGAACGTCGCCCAATGCGCCGGCGGCGCCGCATCGACCACCGGCTTCCTCGACGGGCCGCCGCTGGTGACCGGGGCGCAGATCGGGGACAGCGGCACGGGTCTGCACCTGGCCTTGGGCATCGTCACCGCGCTTTACCAGACCACAAAGACCGGGCGCGGGCAGAAGGTCCTCGCGCCGATGCAGGACGGGGTGATCAACCTGTGCCGGGTCAAGCTGCGCGATCAGCAGCGCCTGGCGGCAGGGCCGCTCAAGGAATATTCGCAATACGGCGCGGGCATCGAGTTCGGCGAGGCGACGCCGCGCGCGGGCAACGACTCGGGCGGCGGTCAGCCGGGCCGCATCCTGAAGTGCAAGGGCTGGGAAACCGACCCCAACGCCTACACCTATTTCATCACCCAGGCGGCGGTCTGGGAAAAGATCTGCGACGTGATCGGCGAGCCCGAGTGGAAGACCAAGGAAGGCTATGCCACGCCGCCCGAGCGTCTGGACAAGCTGGACGAGATCTTCGAGCGCATCGAGCAGTGGACGATGACCAAGACCAAGTTCGAGGTGATGGACACCTGCAACCCGCTCGACATTCCCGTCGGCCCGATCCTGTCGACCAAGGAGATCATGGACGACGAGGGGCTGCGCAAGACCGGCACGATCGTCGATGTCGAGCACCCCGAACGCGGCCGCTACGTGAGCGTCGGCTGTCCGATCAAGCTGTCCGACAGCCCGGTCGAGGTGGTCCGCTCGCCGCTGCTGGGCGAGCACACGGTCGAGATCCTGCAAGAGGTGCTCGGCTACAACGGTGAAGCCCTGAGCCGCATCGTGGAATCCGGCGCCGTCGGCAAGGCGGACAAGAAGGCCGCGGAATAACATTTACCACCGGGCGCGATCCGCCGCAGAGCGGACGCGCCGGGTTCAGGGAGGATAAACATGCGATTGATCGTTATGGGTCAACAGTCGTTCGGCAAGGACGTGCTCGCAAAACTGCTGGAGACCGGAACCGATGAGGTCGTCGCGGTCTACAGCGAGCCCGACAAGGAGGGCAAGCCCGTCGACCCGATCAAGGAATTCGCCATGGAAAAGGGCCTGCCGATCGAGCAGCCCGCGAATTTCGATGACCAGGCGACGCTCGACAAGCTCGCAAGCTACGACGCCGACCTGATGGTCATGGCCTTCGTCAACGTCTTCGTGCCGGAAGCCGCGCGCGACACGCCGACCCACGGGTCGATCTGCTTTCACCCCTCGCTGCTGCCGCTGCACCGCGGTCCGTCGGCGGTGAACTGGCCGATCATCCTGGGGTCGGACAAATCCGGTTATTCCTGGTTCTATCCCTCGGACGGGCTGGACGAGGGCGACAGCCTGTTGCAATGGGAATGCGAGATCGGCCCGGACGACACGGTGATCGACCTCTATTTCAAGAAGATCTACCCCCATGCCGTCGACAGCGTTCTGACCGTCTGCGATCTCTATCGCGAGGGCAACCCGCCGCGCATCGTCCCCGACGAAAGCGAGGCGACCTACGAACGGCGCTGCAACAAGAACCACGCGCACGTCGATTGGCACAAGCCCGTTTCCCACGTCTACAACCTGATCCGGGGCACCAACCCGGCGCCGGGCGCCTGGACCACGTTCAACGGCGCGGAACTGGGGATCTTCGATTCCGCCCGCGTGGACGGGGACGGGATATCGGGCCGGGTGCGGGAAATTTCCGACGAAGGCATCTCCGTCCAGGCCGTGGGCGGACGTGTCCTGGTCAAGCGCGTGCGCCCCGCGGGCGACGCCAAGATACGCGCAAGCGAATGGGCAAGCTCTGTCGGTCTGAAAGTCGGCGACTCATTCGGCAACTGAATCAACGCCAAAAGCGGGAATACCATCATGAACGATTCTGACACGATCACCGCCGCCAAATCCTCGACCGCGCCCAGCAAGCCCGGCTCGGACATCGAGATCGCGCGCGCGGCGACGAAGAAGCCGATCCAGGAAATCGGCGCGAAGCTGAACATTCCGAGCGAGGACCTGCTGCCCTTCGGGCACGACAAGGCCAAGGTTTCGGAAACCTTCATCAAGTCGCTGGCCGACCAGAAGGACGGCCACCTGATCCTCGTGACCGCGATCAACCCGACCCCGGCGGGCGAGGGCAAGACCACGACGACCGTGGGGCTGGGCGACGGGCTGAACGCGATCGGCAAGAAGGCGGCGATCTGTATCCGCGAGGCCTCGCTCGGGCCGTGCTTCGGGATGAAGGGCGGCGCGGCGGGCGGCGGCTATGCGCAGGTCGTGCCGATGGAGGACATGAACCTTCACTTCACCGGCGATTTCCACGCGATCACGAGCGCGCACAACCTGCTCGCGGCGATGATCGACAACCACATCTACTGGGGCAACGAGCAGGCGATCGACACCCGCCGGGTGACGTGGCGCCGCGTGGTCGACATGAACGACCGCAGCCTGCGGCAGATCACGTCGAGCCTTGGCGGTGTGTCCAACGGCTTTGCCCGCGAGGACGGGTTCGACATCACCGTGGCGTCG
>NZ_JBRBUA010000036.1:0-7260 GCF_052826345.1 Brevirhabdus sp.
GCCGAGGAAACCCGCCCGCGCACCACGCCGATCGCCGACGGGGCGCTGATGATCCTGCGCGGCGTCAACCTCAACGAAGGGGCGGAGCCGGAAGACATGGTATCGATCCGCCTGTGGGTCGATGCGCACCGGATCATATCGCTTCAGAAGCGTCAGCTGCGCGCGGTGCTGGATATCGCCGACCGGCTGGAAGGCGGCACCGGGCCGCAGTCGTCCGGCGAGTTCATATCCGCGCTTATCACCCGCCTTTCCGACCGGATCGAGCCGGTGCTGCAATCGCTGGATGATGAGACCGACGAACTGGAGGAAACCGTCGTGGAACGCCCCGACGCCGCGCAGCGGCGCCCGGTGACCGAGATCCGCCGCCGCACGATACAGTTGCGCCGCCATATCGCGCCGCAGCGCGAGGCCGTCGCGGCGCTGCGCGGCTCGGATCTGGCCTGGCTGCTGCCGCTCGATTTGCGGCATCTGTCCGAGGCGCAGGACAGCCTGACCCGCACCGTCGAGACGCTGGACGCGATCCGCGATCGCGCGCAGGTCGTCAAGGACGAGCTGACCAGTGCCCTGTCGGACCGGCTGAATCGCAATCTTTACATTCTGGCGGTGGTCTCGGCGGTGTTTCTGCCGCTCGGGTTCCTGACGGGCCTGATGGGGGTCAATCTGGGCGGCTTGCCGGGCGCTGCCTCGGCCTCTGCGTTCTGGCTGTTTTGCGCGATTCTGGCGGGGGTGGCCGCGGCGATCCTGCTGTTGCTGCGGTTCCTGCGCTGGCTTTAGGCCGGTTGCGGCGCGCGAAACTTCCATGCCGTGCGCTGGCCGGGATTGGCGCGCAGCGCCGCCGTCATCCGCTCGAACCTTTCGTCGATGCCGAGACCCGCGTGACGTTTGCGCGCCGCGGCAATCAGGTCGAACAGCTCCGCATCCGTCAGCAGCGCGGTTTCCGCAGCCTCCAGCGCCTCCGCATCTATCGCGCGCGTGCATTGATAAACCATGCTGTCGCGCGGGCAGAAGGCAACGAAGTCGAAATGATCGGCCAGCAGTTCCATTTGGGCGACGACCCAGGGCTGCGAATAATGCAGGTAGTCCTGCTGCACGATCACCGAATGCCCCGGCACCAGCGCCGGAAAGAACATTTCCGCCATCCGGTCGGTCTTCTCCGCGATTTTGGAGGCGTCCAGCGTCAGGATCTCGATGGGAGCGCCGTCCCAGCCCTGTTCGGTGATCTCGCCCTTGTGGAAGACCACGCGCCCTTCCCAGGGTTTCAGCAACTCGCGCGCCAGCGGCAGGATATCCTCGCCTTCGAAGGGCGCGATGCGATTGGCGTAGAGCACCTTTTGCTTGACCTTGTCGCTTGCGGTGAACTTGTCGAAGGCGTGCAGCCTGGTGTCGAGCGCCGCGAAGATATGCCCGGCCGCGAGACAGGCGGTAGATCCCCCGGCGAAGGCGCCCAGATCGACGATCTCGCCGCGCCCGGTCGCATGTTCGGACGCGAGCCAGAAATAGAGCTGCTGTTCCAGCGGGCTGAGCATCGTGGGAACCCGGCGGGCCCGACCGAGAAAGCGATGGGGCAGCGATTCCCAGGGGCGGCGCCTCAGCGCGTCCGCAGATGTCGACATGAATGCACTCCGTTCCAATGAAACCGTGTTAACAAGCGCGGGCGCGCGAAACCAGCCGCCATGATGAAAACCGCTCTTGATTTCGGTGCGGATTGGCCATACGACCGGCCTCGGCCTTAGGGGTTTAGCTCAGTTGGTAGAGCATCGGTCTCCAAAACCGAGGGTCGTGGGTTCGAGTCCCTCAGCCCCTGCCAGACCGTCCATCCATGTGCGCCCTGCGTGCGCGGCGACTGTCTGAACAGGCCCATGATCCGCCATCACGCACCGGATCGCCGTGGCTTTCGCGGCCTTTTGGCCAGTGTGGCGGCGCCGGGCGTTTCGCAGGGTTGAATTCCGGGCTGCAAGGGCGTAACTGCCCGCAACCGGCAAAGGATGGACAGCGCAGTATGGCAATGGCAAACCCCCTGAAGTTCCTGCAACAGGTGCGCGCGGAGATCGCGAAGGTCGTCTGGCCCACCCGCAGAGAGGTTCTGCTGACCACGGTGATGGTCTTTGTCATGGCTTCGCTGACGGCTGTGTTCTTCTTCTTCGTGGATTGGTTGATCCGCACCGGGCTGACGACGATCCTGACCTTTTTCGGTCAGTAGGGCAAAGCGCCGGGACAGGCTGGCCCGACGCGGGCGGTGTCCGGCGGTGTCAGGTTGAATTCCGGCAGACAGGTCCGCGTGGCGCGCGGGAAATCCCGCCGCCTTTGGCCTTGAATTCGCTTGGTAACGGCTGTAGTGGAGGCCTCGATCCCCGATAAAGCGTGCCACCGATTCGTGTTGCACGCTGTTTTCATTCGGCGGTTGACGGTTGATCCGTTTGAAATTGAACGACATTTCGGCGGGTGCCGGAGCAAGGCGAGGTGAGCGGGAACATGGCGAAACGGTGGTATTCGGTCAGCGTGCTTTCCAACTTCGAGAAGAAGATCGCCGAACAGATTCGGCATGACGTGGAGGCAGCCGGCCTGGAGGACGAGATCGAGGAAGTGCTGGTCCCGACCGAGGAGGTCATCGAGGTCCGGCGCGGCAAGAAGGTGTCCGCCGAACGCCGCTTCATGCCCGGCTATGTGCTGGTGCGCATGGAGATGTCGGATCGCGGCTATCACCTGATCAACTCGATCAACCGCGTGACCGGATTTCTGGGGCCGCAGGGCCGCCCGATGCCGATGCGCGACGCCGAGGTGAACCAGATCCTGAACCGTGTCGAGGAAGGGCAGGAGGCGCCGCGCCAGCTGATCTCCTTCGATATCGGGGAAAAGGTCAAGGTCAACGGCGGGCCGTTCGAGGGGTTCGACGGCATGGTCGAGGAAGTGGACGACGACGCGCAGCGCCTGAAGGTGATGGTGTCGATCTTCGGTCGGGCCACCCCGGTCGAGCTGGAATTCACCGAGGTGTCGAAAGACGGCTGAGTGATATGCGTGGGAGGCAGAGCGGGCGCGCCCGAGATGCCGGACCACTAAACCGATGTGCCGCCCTCGCGTGGGTGGTGCGGTGACAGAAGGAGAGGCCGGATGGCCAAGAAGATTGTCGGCAAGATGAAATTGCAGGTGCCCGCGGGCAAGGCGAACCCCAGCCCGCCGGTCGGCCCGGCGCTGGGTCAGCGCGGCATCAACATCATGGAATTCTGCAAGGCGTTCAACGCCAAGACGCAGGACATGGAAGTTGGCGCGCCGTGCCCGACCGTGATCACCTATTACCAGGACAAGTCCTTCACGATGGACATCAAGACGCCGCCCGCGTCTTACTATCTGAAGAAGGCCGCGAACCTGAAATCCGGCGCCAAGACACCGTCGCGCGAAACCGTCGGGACGGTTTCGGTCAAGCAGGTGCGCGAAATCGCCGAAGCCAAGATGAAGGATCTGAACGCCAGCGACGTTGACGCGGCGATGAAGATCATTCTGGGGTCTGCCCGGTCGATGGGCATCGAGGTGAAGGGCTGAGATCATGGCAAAAACCGGAAAAAGAATGACCGAGGCCAAGAAGGCGTTCGCCGACAAGGCCGATCTGACCGTCGAAGAGGCCGTCGCGCTGATCAAGTCGAATGCGAAGGCGAAGTTCGACCAGACCATCGAGATCGCGATGAACCTGGGCGTCGATCCGCGTCACGCCGACCAGATGGTCCGGGGCAAGGTGACCCTGCCCAACGGCACCGGCAAGTCGGTGCGCGTGGCGGTCTTCGCGCGTGGTGCCAAGGCCGATGAGGCCAAGGAAGCGGGCGCGGATATCGTGGGCGCCGAGGACCTGATGGAAACCATCCAGGGTGGCACGATCGATTTCGATCGCTGCATCGCGACCCCCGACATGATGCCGATCGTCGGCCGTCTGGGCAAGGTGCTGGGCCCGCGCAACCTGATGCCGAACCCCAAGGTCGGCACGGTGACGATGGATGTGGCCGAGGCGGTCAAGGCCGCCAAGGGTGGCGAGGTGCAGTTCCGCGCCGAAAAGGCGGGCGTCGTGCACGCCGGTATCGGCAAGCTGTCCTTCGACGAGGGCAAGCTGGTGGAAAACGTCCGCGCCTTTGTCGACGCGGTGTCCAAGGCCAAGCCCGCGGGTGCCAAGGGCGCCTATATGAAAAAGGTTTCGCTGAGCTCCACCATGGGCCCCGGCGTGTCCGTCGCCGTCGGATCGGCGACCGGCAACTGAACCTGACGAGATTTGGCGCGGGGCTTCGGCCCTTCGTCGAATGGCGGGGCGCAAGCCGCCCCGTCCTGTCCGAGACGGAGGGTGGGGCGCACGCCCGTTAAATCCTTCCCGAGATGGGGAACGAGACGATTTCTCTGGGGGGCTGACCCTCGGGCGATGTTGGCCTCGGGACCCTGAAATTGGACCCGAACCCCGGTACGCCGGGGAAAACGAGAGCCGGAGGGGAAACCCTCCAAACTTGGAGTGAAACTGTGGATAGAGCCCAGAAAGAGAAAGTGGTCGAGGAACTCGGCCAGATCTTCGAAAGCTCTGGCGTCGTTGTGGTTGCCCACTACGAGGGTCTCACGGTTGCCGAGATGCAGGACCTGCGTTCGCAAATGCGCGAAGCCGGAGGTTCCGTTCGCGTTGCCAAGAACAAGCTCGCCAAGATCGCCCTGGATGGGAAGCCCTGCGCAAGCATCGCCGACTATCTGACGGGCATGACCGTTCTCGCCTATTCCGAGGACCCGGTGGCGGCCGCGAAAGTGGCCGACAAGTACGCCAAGGACAATCAGAAGTTTGTCATTCTTGGTGGTGCTATGGGTGAGAACGCTCTGGACGTCGCCGGTGTGAAGGCCGTCGCAGGGATGCCGTCGCGGGAGGAGCTTATCGCTTCGATCGTGGGCAGCATCGGTGCGCCCGCCAGCAACATCGCCGGGGCCATTGGCGCGCCTGCAAGCAACATCGCGAGCATCCTTTCGACGTTGGAAGAGCGCGAAGCCGCGTAAAGCAATCATGGAACCTCGTGGGGTTGAACACCTCTGCGTTGGAACACATCTAGAGAAACGGAAACAGTATTATGGCTGATCTGAAGAAACTTGCAGAAGAGATCGTGGGTCTGACCCTTCTCGAAGCACAAGAGCTGAAAACCATCCTGAAAGACGAGTACGGCATCGAGCCGGCAGCCGGTGGCGCCGTCATGATGGCCGGCCCCGCAGGCGACGCCGGTGGCGCTGCCGAAGAGGAGCAGACCGAATTCGACGTGATCCTGAAGGCCGCCGGCGCCCAGAAGATCAACGTCATCAAAGAGGTCCGCGCGATCACCGGTCTTGGCCTGAAAGAAGCCAAGGAACTGGTCGAAGCCGGCGGCAAGCCCGTCAAGGAAGGCGTGTCCAAGGACGAAGCCGAAGAAGTCAAGGCCAAGCTGGAAGCAGCCGGCGCCGAAGTCGAACTGAAGTGATCGTGCCGGGGCGCGCCTGCGCGCGCCTCGCTTGATCCCGAAAATCTGGCCGGGACCGACATGCGTCGGTCTTGGCCGAACCTGTCTTGGCAAGGCCCCGACCGCGGGGTTTTTCTTGGGTAAGGTTCAACGGTCGGGTGCTGTCCAATGGGTCGGACGGCTGGAATAGGCTCGAACCCCCTTTTATTCGTGTGCGGCATGGCGCCGAGGCCCGACGGCCCCGTGCCCGCGAAGTAGAGAAGGTGACTCAGCACATGGCTCAGACCTACCTTGGCCAGAAACGACTCCGCAAATATTACGGCAAGATCCGGGAAGTCCTGGAAATGCCGAATCTCATCGAGGTTCAAAAATCCTCCTACGACCTGTTCCTGAGGTCCGGCGACCAGGCGGCGCCGCTGGACGGCGAGGGCATCAAGGGCGTGTTCCAGTCGGTCTTCCCGATCAAGGATTTCAACGAGACCGCGGTGCTGGAGTTCGTGAAATACGAGCTGGAAAAGCCGAAATACGACGTGGAGGAGTGTCAGCAGCGTGACATGACCTACAGCGCGCCGCTGAAGGTGACGCTGCGTCTGATCGTGTTCGATACCGACGAGGACACGGGCGCGAAATCCGTCAAGGACATCAAGGAACAGGACGTGTTCATGGGCGACATGCCCTTGATGACGCCCAACGGCACCTTCATCGTCAACGGCACCGAACGGGTGATCGTGTCGCAGATGCACCGCTCGCCCGGTGTGTTCTTCGACCATGACAAGGGCAAGACCCACTCCTCGGGCAAGTTGCTGTTCGCCTGCCGGATCATTCCCTACCGCGGCTCCTGGCTGGATTTCGAATTCGACGCCAAGGATGTCGTCTTCTCGCGCATCGACCGTCGCCGCAAGCTGCCCGTGACCACCCTGCTCTATGCGCTGGGTCTGGATCAGGAAGGCATCATGGATGCCTATTACGACACCGTCGAATTCCGCCAGATCAAGAACAAGGGCTGGGCCACCAAGTTCTTCCCCGAACGCATCCGCGGCACGCGTCCCGCGCATGACATCGTCGATGCAAGCTCCGGCGAGGTGATCGCCGAGGCGGGCAAGAAGGTCACGCCGCGCGCGGTGAAGCAGCTGATCGAGGCCGGTGAGGTCAACGAGGTCCTGGTGCCGTTCGACCACATCATCGGCAAGTTCGTCGCCAAGGACATCATCAACGAGGAAACCGGCGCGATCTATGTCGAGGCCGGCGATGAGCTGACCTGGGAGCTCGACAAGGATGGCGACGTCACCGGCGGCACCCTCAAGGAGCTGCTGGACGCGGGGATCGATTCCATTCCCGTGCTCGACATCGACAACGTCAATGTCGGCCCCTACATCCGCAACACGATGGCGGCCGACAAGAACATGGGCCGCGACACCGCGCTGATGGACATCTATCGCGTGATGCGCCCCGGCGAGCCGCCGACGGTCGAGGCCGCGAGCCAGCTGTTCAACACGCTGTTCTTCGATTCCGAGCGCTACGACCTGTCGGCCGTGGGCCGGGTCAAGATGAACATGCGCCTGAACCTGGATGCCGAAGACACGGTGCGCACCCTGCGCCGCGAGGACATCATCGCCTGCATCAAGGCGCTGGTCGAACTGCGCGACGGCAAGGGCGACATCGACGACATCGACCACCTGGGCAACCGGCGTGTGCGTTCTGTCGGCGAGCTGATGGAAAACCAGTACCGCGTCGGTCTGCTGCGCATGGAGCGCGCGATCAAGGAGCGCATGTCGTCGGTCGAGATCGACACGGTAATGCCGCAGGATCTGATCAACGCCAA
>NZ_JBRBUA010000037.1:0-12578 GCF_052826345.1 Brevirhabdus sp.
GCGCGCGCTATAACCGCGAGACGCTGGAAATCAAGTTCAAGGGCAAGTCCATCGCCGATGTGCTCGACATGACGGTCGAGGATGCGCAGGAGTTTTTTCAGGCCGTGCCGAGCATCCGTGAAAAGATGGATGCGCTGATGCGGGTGGGCCTGGGCTATATCAAGGTGGGCCAGCAGGCGACGACGCTGTCGGGCGGCGAGGCGCAGCGCGTCAAGCTGTCGAAGGAGCTGGCGCGCCGGTCCACCGGGCGCACGCTCTATATCCTGGACGAGCCGACGACGGGGCTGCATTTCGAAGATGTGCGCAAGCTGCTCGAAGTGCTGCACGAGCTGGTCGACCAGGGCAACACCGTCGTGGTGATCGAGCATAACCTTGATGTGGTGAAGACCGCCGACTGGATCATCGACATCGGCCCCGAGGGCGGCGACGGCGGTGGACAGCTGGTCGCGACCGGCACGCCCGAACAGGTGGTGACGGTCGCCGAGAGCCACACCGGGCATTACCTCAAGCCGCTGCTCATGCCGCGCAAGCTCGCCGCCGAATGACGGCGGCGCGTTCAGGCGCGGGTATGGGCGAAATGGCGCGTGCGCCACAATTGTCGCGTCAGCGCAGCAAGGCGGAGACCGCGCCCACGATTTCCAGCACGGTCAGATCCGTGGGGTCGGCGCGCACGATGAAATCGTCGATCAGATAATAGCGCCAGTCGTCTTGGTAGCCGGGCAGCCCGTAAAGCTCGGGATTTTCCAGCACGATGACGCGATTTCTGTCCAGCGGATCGCCCACAGTCAGAACCTGCTCGTTGCCGATCGGAATGTCGCTGATCCGCGCGCGCTGGATGACCTGTTTCAGCGCCTGCTGATCCTTGCTGTTCTGCTCGACGACGGCCTCGTTCTCCACCTCGGTCCTGGTCTGGACGACGGTGTCGTGGTTTTCGGTGTTCCGTGCGGCGGGGCCGGGGGCGGGAGCGGGGGCCTGCCGGGTCGCCTGAAGCTGCTGCGTGATCTGCTGGATCGCGCGCGCGGCATTTTCGCCCCGGACGTCGAGCTTGATGCTGGCATCGTTGTCGCCGTGTTTTTCACGGGACTTGACCTGAAGCTTGACCTTCGATTTGCGATGCTTGTCGCCATCGTCCTCGTGGTCGGACTTGTCTTTCGATTTTTCCTTGTGCTTGTACTTGTACTTTATCTTGCCCTGGTCATCGTCCTTGACCCGTTTGAGCAGGCCGGGGGGCAGGCAGCTGCCTTTCTTGGCAAGACCGGGGGGGCAGAACTGGGCGCTCGCGCCCGTCGGGGCGCCCATCGCGATCGCGACGGACACGCCGGCGATCGCGGCGACGCGAAACAGGTTATGACGGTGTAACATCGGTTACTCCCTTGGAAGGCTCTGCGCTCAACCCGGGCGGTGGCTTGATGTTCCCCGAATGGGTTCGATTTCTTCGCAGTGGCGGAGGATCGCCACACGCCCTTATTTTCCGCGCGTTCGCGCTTCGAGCCAGGGCAGAATCGCGGAAAAATCCTTGCCCCGGCCGTCCTCGCGCTCGACGAACTGCGCGTAAAGCCGCGTTGCCGCCTGCCCCAGGGGGGTGTCGGCATCTGAGGTCTCGGCGGCCTGCTGGCTCAGGCGCAGGTCCTTGAGCATCAGATCGGCGGCGAAGCCGGGGCGATAGCCGTTGTCGGCGGGCGATGTGGGGCCGACGCCGGGGGCGGGGCAATAGGTATTCATCGACCAGCTCGATCCCGAGGAGGTCGACACCACGTCGAACATCTTCTGCCGGTCCAGCCCCAGCCGGTCGGCCAGCGCGAAGGCCTCGCAGGTGGCGATCATCGTGACGCCCAGGATCATGTTGTTGCAGATCTTGGCGGCCTGACCTGCGCCCGCCTCCCCGCAATGCACGGCCTTCTGGCCCATGATGTCGAAGAGGGGGCTGGCCTGGGCAAAGGCATCGGCCGTGCCGCCGGCCATGAAGGTCAGCGTGCCCGCGCCCGCGCCGCCGATGCCGCCCGATACGGGCGCGTCGACGGCCAGCAATCCGGCCTCGACCGCCATCCCGGCCACCGCGCGCGCGCTGTCGACGTCGACGGTGGAACAGTCGATCAGCGTCGCCCCGGGCGCATCGCGGGCACGATCTGCGCGGCCACCTGCCGCAGGATCGCGCCGTCGGGCAGCATGGTGATCACCACGTCGCGTCCCGCCGCCGCGGCTGCCGCGCTTTCGGCGGGGGTGACGCCTTCGGGGCAGGGGGCGCTCAGGTCAAAGCCCGTCACCTCATGCCCGGCGCGGACCAGGTTGGCGGCCATCGGCGCGCCCATGTTGCCCAAGCCGACAAATCCGATCTTCATGCCATTTCCTTTTCGAGGTTCAGCGCGTCGTCGCCCAGCGGGCGCAGCATTGCGGCCACGTCCTCGGCGCGCAGGTCATCCGGGTCGGCGTGTTTCCACTTCGGGGCGCGGTCCCGGTCGATGATCGCCGCGCGAATGCCTTCGATGAAATCGGCCTGCGCGAAGGACCGATGGGTGAAACGGTATTCGCGTTCCAGCGCGCGGCGGATGTCGTCGCTGCCCCGCTGGCGATGGATCATTTCCACCGCGCAGGCCAGCGACAGGGGCGCGTGGCGCGAAAGGATTTCCAGCGTCTGCCGGGCGAAGGACGTGTTTTCGCCCCTGAGGGTCCGCAGGATCTGCCCCAGCGTTTCACCGCCGAAACAGCTGTCGATTTCGGCCTGCTGCGCGGCCAGCGCGCTGTCGGGTCCGGGCAGGGCCGCGGCCTCGATCAGCGACAGGTCGCCGCTCAGCGCCAATGCGTCTATCAGCTCGGGCCATTGCGTTTCGGGTATGATGTAATCGGCAAAACCCGCGTGGATCGCGTCGGCGCCTTCCATTCGCGCGGCCGTCGTGGCCAGATACTCGCCCAGCCGCCCCGGCGCCTGCGACAGCAGCAGCGTGCCGCCCACGTCGGGCACCAGCCCGATGCTGACCTCGGGCATGGAGATCCGCGTGGAGCCCCCCACGACGCGATGCGATCCATGGCACCCCACGCCCACGCCGCCCCCCATCACGAACCCCTGCATGAAGGCGGCATAGGGTTTGGGGAATTCGGCGATCGTGGCATTCATGCGGTATTCGTCGCGCCAGAAGCGCTGGCCGTAGGCGTAATCGCCGGCGCGGCCGTGGTCATACATTTCCTGAAGATCGCCGCCCGCGCAGAAGGCCTTTTCGCCCTCGGCGTCGACGACGACCATTTCCACCGTCCCGTCATCCGCCCAGTCGTTCAACGCCGCTTCGATCGCGGTACACATCGCGTGGCTCAGCGCGTTCAGCGCGCGGGGGCGGGTCAGGGTGATGCGCCCGATCCTGCCCTGTTTTCGTATGGTGATCTCGGACATCAGTGCCTTTCCGCCAGAAGCGCCCGCGCGGTGACAAGGCGCATGATCTCGTTCGTGCCTTCGAGGATCTGATGCACGCGCAGATCGCGCACGATCTTTTCGATCCCGTAATCGGCCAGGTAGCCATAGCCGCCGTGCAGCTGCAAACAGTCGTTGGCGACGCGCGATCCGGTGTCGGTGACGAACCGCTTGGCCATCGCGCAAAAGCGCGTCGCGTCGGGCGCCCCCTGGTCGAGCTTCCACGCGGCCTGGCGCAGGAACACCCGCGCGGCCTGCATCTCGGTTTCCAGATCGGCCAGCCGGAACTGCAACGCCTGAAATCGGTCTATTGGTTGCCCGAAGGCGCGACGCTCAGCCATATAGCGCAGCGTGGCGTCCAGCGCGGCCTGTGCGCCGCCAAGCGAACAGGCGGCGATGTTCAGCCGCCCGCCGTCCAGACCCGCCATCGCGTATCTGAAGCCCTGGCCCTCATCGCCCAGCAGGTTCTCGGCCGGGACGGCGCAGTCGTCGAATAGCACCTGACGCGTGGGTTGGCTGCGCCAGCCCATCTTGTCCTCCAGTCCGCCGAAGGACAGGCCCGGCGCGCCAGCCTCGACCAGCACGGCGGAAATGCCGCCCGCGCCCGCGTCGCCGGTGCGCACCATCGTGACATAGGCATCGGAATACCCGCCGCCCGAGATGAACGCCTTGGTGCCGTTCAGCACCCAGCCCGCATCCACGCGCGCGGCGGTGGTCTTCAGCGCCGCCGCGTCCGATCCGCTGCCCGGTTCTGTCAGGCAATAGGACAGCAGCGTCCTCATCGCCACGACGTCGGGCAGGATGCGGGATTTCATCGCGGCATCGGCGAACCTGTCGATCATCGCGGCGCACATGTTGTGGATCGACAGGAAGGCCGCGACCGAGGGGCAGGCCATCGACAGCGCCTCGAACACCAGCGTGGCGTCCAGCCGCGACAGGCCGGTGCCGCCCGCCTCCTCCGAGACGTAGAGCCCGCCGAACCCCAGCTCTGCCAATTGCGGCCAGAGCGCGCGGGGAATGGTGCCGTCGCGTTCCCACTGACGGGCGTGCGGCGCGATATGCCGCGCGCCGAAGTCCCGCGCCATGTCGAAGACAGCGACCTGTTCGGAGCTCAGTGCAAAATCCATCGTCCTCTCCCGCCGCTTCGTCCTCTCCCGCCGGACCGCGTCCGCCACGCCCTGTCGCGCGCCCGCATTCTGTGCCGGCATCTGTGCCCGCCACCTGCTGCCGCGGATGACCCCGGCGATTGATCGGGCGGCGTGGGGGGCGCCGCCCGGTCCGGGATCAGTCCATCGCCTTGAAGTGGAACTCGCCGCCTTCCTTCATGCCCGACGGCCACCGCGAGGTCACGGTCTTGGTGCGGGTGTAGAATTTGAACGCGTCGGGGCCGTGCTGGTTGAGATCGCCGAAGCCCGATTTCTTCCAGCCGCCGAAGGTGTGATAGGCCAGCGGCACCGGGATCGGCACGTTGACGCCCACCATGCCGATGTTGACGCGGGCGGCGAAATCGCGCGCCGTGTCACCGTCGCGGGTGAAGATCGCGGTGCCGTTGCCGTATTCATGATCCATCGCGAGGCCCAGCGCCTCTTCGTAGGAACCGGCGCGGACGGTCGAGAGGACGGGGCCGAAGATCTCCTTGCGGTAGATCTCCATGTCGGGGGTCACCCGGTCGAACAGATGCGGCCCGACGAAAAAGCCATCCTCATAGCCCTGGAGCTTGAAATCGCGCCCGTCGACGACCAGCTCGGCGCCCGCGTCGATGCCCGATTGCACCAGACGGTGGATGTTTTCCTTGGCCGCCGCGGTCACCACGGGGCCGTAATCGACATCGTCGCCCGCGGTATAGGGGCCGACCTTGAGCTTTTCGATGCGCGGCACCAGCTTTTCGATCAGCCGGTCGGCGGTCTCGTCGCCCACGGGCACGGCGACCGAGATCGCCATGCAGCGTTCGCCCGCGGCGCCGTAGCCCGCGCCAACCAGCGCGTCGGCGGCCTGATCCATGTCGGCGTCGGGCATGATGATCATGTGGTTCTTGGCACCGCCGAAGCATTGCACGCGCTTGCCGTTCTCGCAGCCGCGGGCATAGATGTATTGCGCGATGGGGGTGGAACCGACGAAGCCGATCGCCTGGATCGTCTCATTGTCGAGGATGGCGTCCACGGCCTCCTTGTCGCCGTTGATTACCTGCAGCACGCCGTCGGGCAGGCCCGCTTCCTTCAGCAGCTCGGCCAGCATCAGCGGCACCGAGGGGTCGCGTTCCGAGGGCTTGAGGATGAAGGCGTTGCCGCAGGCCAGCGCCGGGCCCATCTTCCACATCGGGATCATCGCGGGGAAGTTGAAGGGCGTGATGCCCGCCACGACGCCCAGCGGCTGCTTCATCGAATACATGTCGATGCCGGGACCCGCGCCGTCGGTGAACTCGCCCTTCAGCAGATGCGGCGCGCCGATGCAGAACTCGATCACCTCCAGCCCGCGCTGCACGTCGCCCTTGGCGTCAGGCACGGTCTTGCCGTGTTCGGCCGACAGCGCCTCGGCCAGCTTCTGCATGTCGCGGTTCAGCAGGCGGACGAATTCCATCATCACCCGCGCGCGTTTCTGCGGGTTCAGCGCCCCCCAGGCGCGCTGCGCCTGGGCCGCGCTGTCGACCGCGCGGGCCAGTTCCTCGGGGGAGGCCAGCGGCACGCGGGCCTGGACCTCGCCGGTCGCGGGGTTGAAGACATCGGCGAAACGGCCCGACTTGCCGTTGACGTGCTTGCCGTCGATCCAGTGGGTGAGTTCTTTCATGCGGTCCTCCAGAGGGGTGTTCCAAATTCTTCCCGCGCAAGATAATCTTGCATTTTTACCATGAAAAGGCCGACTTTCCCAAAGTCGTTTTGCAAAAATAAAGGTACGGGCGATGAACTGGGATGATATGCGGGTGTTTCTGGCGGTGGCGCGCAGCGAAAGCCTGTCGCGCGCGGGCAAGACGCTGCGGCTTGATCCGGCGACGGTGGGTCGACGCGTGCAGCGGCTGGAGGAGGCGCTGCGCGCGCCGCTTTTCGCGAAATCGCCGCAGGGCTATCTGCTGACCGAAACCGGGCAGCGCATCCTGGAACACGCGGTCCTGGCCGAACAGGCGTTGCTGGGCGCGTCCGATGCCGTCACCGGCCCTTCGGACCAGTTGTCGGGAACGATCCGCATCGGCGCGCCCGACGGTTGTGCCAATTTCCTGCTGCCCCAGGTCTGCGCGCGCATCGGCAGCAGGCATCCCGATCTGGAGGTCCAGGTCGTGGCTTTGCCGCGGGTGTTCAACCTGTCCAAGCGCGAGGCCGACATGGCCATCGGCGTCAGCCTGCCGGAAACCGGGCGCATGATCGCGCAGAAGATCGCGGATTATCACCTGCACCTCGCCGCCATGCCCGAGTATCTGGCGCGGATGCCGCCGATCGCCGTGCAGCAGGATCTGCAAGAGCATCGCATCGTGGGCTATATCCCGGACATGATCTTCGACCGCGAACTGGATTACCTGGCCGAGCTGGGCCTGGAGCGACCGATGCTGGCGTCGAATTCGGTGGCGGTGCAATTTCACTGGATCAGGACCGGCGCGGGGATCGGCATGGTGCATGATTTCGCGATGCCCACCGCGCCCGACATGGTCCGCGTGCTGCCCGATGAGGTCGCGTTGACGCGCAGCTTTTACCTGATCCGCCACGCCGACGACGGCAAGGTCGACCGGCTCAACCGTTTCGCCAAGCTGCTGGTGCATGAGGTGAAGCAGGAAATCCAGCGGCTGGAACGGCAGGTCGCGGCAACTGCCGACTTGACAAGCGGCGCGGGCGCGGGGAACGCTTGATCCATTGCTGGCAAGGAGAACCGCGATGCTTGTGCACCAGATACTTAAGATGAAGGCCAGCGACGAGGTTCTGACGATCAAGCCGCACGCCACCGTGGCCGAGGCCGCGGAAGTGCTGTCGAGCCGGCGCATCGGCTCGCTCGTGGTGTCGGAGGACGGCAAGACCGCGTCGGGCATCCTGTCGGAGCGCGATATCGTCAGGGAACTGGGCCGTCGCGGCGCCGAATGCCTCAAGGAGCTGGTGTCGGACATGATGACGTCGCAGATCACCACCTGCACGCTCAACGATTCCGCCGACAGCATCCTGACCCGCATGACCGAGGGCCGGTTCCGTCACATGCCCGTCGTCGAGAACGACGAGATGGTGGGGCTGGTGACCATCGGTGACGCGGTCAAGGCGCGCCTGTCCGAGGTCTCGATGGAGAAAGAGGCGCTCGAGGGGATGATCATGGGGCATTAGCGCCCGCCATCCGCGCCGCCCTCCGCCGTGAGCCATCCCGCTCGGCGCCATCCGACGTGCCGCCGCGCGCCTCGATCCATCTGATGGGCCACGCCGCGCTTGCAAAACCCGGCGTAATATTGTTGCGTGCGTCGCACAATGCGGAGGCGCACATGCGGATAGGTCTATACCCCGGAACTTTCGACCCGATCACCTTCGGGCATATGGATATCATCCGGCGCGGAATGGGGCTGGTGGACCGTCTCGTGATCGGCGTGGCGATCAATCGCGACAAGGGCCCGCTGTTTTCGCTGGAGGAGCGGGTCGAACTGATCGAGCGTGAATGCGCGGGGCTGATGCGCGAATCCGACACGGAAATCGTCGTGCACCCGTTCGAGAACCTGTTGATCGACTGCGCCCGCGATGTCGGTGCGCAGGTCATCCTGCGCGGACTGCGCGCGGTCGCCGATTTCGAATATGAGTTTCAGATGGTCGGCATGAACCGCAAGCTCGACGATTCGATCGAGACCGTGTTCATGATGGCCGATGCCGAGCATCAGGCCATCGCCTCCAAGCTGGTCAAGGAGATCGCGCGTCTGGGCGGCGAGGTCGGCAAGTTCGTCCCCGCCAGCGTGCAACAGGCGCTGCTCCAGAAGTTTTCCTGAGAAGGTTTCCTGGCCCGGATCGACGGCCGCGCGGGAATGCGCGCCGCTCTCGCCGGATCACACTCCCGCCAGTTCGGCGGCGCCGGGGAACCCGGCGGATTCATGCCGCGTTGAGCGTTCGGCAAGTCGGCCGGTCCGATCAAGAACGCACAACGTGAGGCAGTCCATGAAACTATCGTCATCTTCGGTCAACGCAATCCTGGGGGCCACGGCGGTCTCGCTGGTGCTGGGCGGGGCCGCACTGGCCCAGAGCGCGGTTCCGCGCGGTCAGGTCATGTCGCTGGAGGAGGCGCTGCGGCTCGAGCAGCAGAACCGGCTGCGCAACCAGTTCCCCGACGAAAGGGCGACCCCACCCGCGCCCCAGCCGCGCAAACGTGCAGCCCCTGCGCCCAAGCCGGAACCGCAACCCAAGCCCAAGCGGCAAAAGCCGCGCCGCGACGACAACATCACCGTGCGTCCCGCGCCGGCGGCCCCCCGGCGCGCAACCGATACGCCACGCAAGATCGAGGTGCCGGACCGGACCATCCGCGACGCGCTGCCGCCCAACGAGACCTCGGAAGGCCGCGCGAACAGGGCACCTTCGGATGCAGGCGCGCGCATCACGGCGGCCGAGATCGACGCGGCCACCTTCACCGGCGCGGGGCTGCCCAAGGGTCTTTCGCCCCTGACGGCCAAGGTGCAGATCCTGCTGGATCGCAGCAACACCTCGCCCGGGATCATCGACGGGTTCAAGGGCGGCATGTCGACCAGCGCGATCCGCGAGTTCGAGCGTCTTCACAACATGAAGCAGGACGGTATCCTCGATCAGGCGGTCTGGGATGCGCTGGGCGGCAACGATGCGGGTTCATTGATGACGACCTACCAGATCGTGGAGGCCGATACACAGGGCCTGACCCCCGGATTGCCGCGCGATTACGCCAAGTTGGCCAAGCTCGACGCGATGGGCTATGAACGGGTCAGCGAGCGGCTGGCCGAGCGTTTCCACATGGGCGAGGAATTCCTCAAGCGCCTCAACCCCGGCGCCCGTTTCGTCGCGGGGGAGGAGCTGACGGTCGTGGCGCCGGGCAAGAAGGCCGAAGGCAGCGTGGCCCGCATCGCCATCGACAAGCGCAGCCAGCGCCTGAAAGCCTATGACAGCGCGGGCAACATCATCTCGGATTATCCGGTCACCATCGGTTCGACGTCGACGCCTTCGCCCAGCGGGTCCTATGACGTGACCGCCGTGGCCGTCGATCCGAATTACACCTATAACCCCAAGAACTTCAAACAGGGCGACAACGAAAAGATCCTGATCCTGCCGCCGGGGCCCAACGGCCCTGTCGGCAGCATCTGGATCGACCTCAGCCGCCCGTCCTACGGCATCCACGGCACGCCGCGCCCGGATCTTCTGTTCACCACCCAGAGCCACGGCTGCGTGCGCATGACCAACTGGGACGCGGAGGAGCTGGCCGCAATGGTCCACAAGGGCACCTTCGTCGAATTCATCGAGTGACCCGCGCCGCATCTTCCGGCCGCGCGGCTGTCCTGTCGGTCGCGGCGACGCTTGCCCTTTGCGGCGGCGCGGCCCATGGGCAGGGCGCGGATGCGCAAGGGGGGGCGGCGCGCGGGGCCACCGTTGCCCCGGCCTCGTCGCCGCGGCCCGCTGTCCGGCCCCGGCAGCCGGCGCCTCCGGGCGCGAACGCACCGCGGCGTGATGGCGCGTCTTCCGAGAGCGCGCGCACCGATCCCCCGGGCCCGGGCGCGGCGTCCCCGGCCCACGCGCCCGAAGAGCCCCTGGCGTTCGGGCAATCCGCACCGCCCGCGCCGGATGACGTGCCGCCGAGCGCCGCGGCAGCCTCGGGGGCGCGCCCCGGGGTCAGGGACCGGCTGAGGCTGGAGGACGCCGAATTCGAGATATGCACGCGCGCGTTGAAAGACCTGGGCGCGCGTTTCACGCAAACCGCTCCGATCCTCGACCCTGACCCTGATTGCGGCATCCTGCGGCCCGTCACGCTGTCTCGGCCCGTGCCGGGCGTGGCGCTGGACCCGCCCGCGCCATTGCGTTGCGACGCGGCGTTGGCGCTGTCGCGTTGGATCAGGGGCACGGTGATCCCGGCGGCAACGAGGCTACCCGAGGGCAAAGCCGGGCTGAGCGCGATCGAACACGCCACAAGTTACACCTGCCGCCGCCGCAACAACGCGGCGACCGGCAAGCTGTCGGAACATGCCTTCGGGAACGCGATCGACATCTTCGCCTTTCGCTTCGGGGCGACTGAAACGCTGCCGGTCAAGCCGCGCGCGGGCGATGGCAACCTGCGGGAATCGTTCCAGCGCGCGGTGCGGGCAGGGGCCTGCCTGGAATTCACCACGGTCCTGGGCCCGGGCACGGATGCGGCACATGCGCGGCATCTGCATCTCGACGTGCGCCAGCGCCGGGGCGGCTTTCGCCTGTGCCAGTAGCCCGCCCGGCCGGGCGCTAAAGTCGCCCCATCGCCACGGCGACATCCGCCATGCGGTTGGAAAAGCCCCATTCATTGTCATACCAGGCCAGGATGCGCACCATGTTGCCATCCAGCACCTTGGTCTGATCCGTGGCGAAGATCGAGGAATGCGCGTCGTGGTTGAAATCCATCGACACCAGCTTGTCGTCGGTCACGGCCAGGATCCCGGCCAGGGGGCCGCCGGCGGCCTTGGACAGGGCGGCGTTGACCTCCTCCACCGAGGTGTCGCGCGCCGCCTCGAAGGTCAGGTCCACCGCCGAGACATTGGGTGTGGGCACCCGGATCGCCACCCCGTCAAGCTTGCCGTCGAGTTGGGGCAGCACCAGACCGACCGCGCGCGCCGCGCCGGTGGAGGTGGGGATCATCGACATCGCCGCGGCACGCGCGCGGTAAAGATCCGAATGCAGCGTGTCGAGCGTCGGCTGATCGCCCGTGTAGCTGTGGATCGTGGTCATGAAGCCGCGCCTGATCCCGATCGCCTCGTTCAGGACCTTGGCCACCGGCGCCAGACAATTGGTGGTGCAGGAGGCGTTGGAAACGATCCGGTCATCGGCGGTCAGCCCTGCGTGGTTGACCCCGTAGACCACCGTGCGATCCGCACCCTTGCCGGGGGCCGAAATCAGCACGCGCCGCGATCCGTTCGTCAGATGGGCCTCGGCCTTGTCGCGCGCGGTGAAGATGCCGGTGCATTCCAGCGCCACGTCGACATCCTGCCAGGGCAATTGCGCCGGATCGCGCAGCGCCGTGACCCGGATCGGACCGCGCCCCGCATCGATGCTGTCCTCCGTGGTGCCGATCTTGCCGGGAAACCGTCCGTGCACACTGTCGAAGCGCAGCAGATGGGCGTTGGTTTCCACCGGGCCCAGATCATTGATCGCCACGACCTCGATATCGTCGCGGCCCGTTTCGACGATCGAGCGCAGGATATTGCGGCCGATCCTGCCGAACCCGTTGATGGCTACCTTTACCGTCATGGCATGATCCTCTCAAGCGTTTGGGCGCCGGGCCGGATGGCGCGGCGCTGTTAACGCTAACAAGGATAATTGAGGCGCTACGTCAAGCCCTCAGCGCCAAAACGCCAGCCATTCGGTCAAAGCGGCGAATTTCCGCCCCAGGAATACGTGAAGTCCCCAGTCGAAGGCAAAATTCGCGCCGATGGCCGCGAGGATGATGAGGGCCAGAACGATGGCAATGCGGTTGGTCATGCGGCAGGGGGCCGTGGTCCGTTGAAAAAGCGCGGTCGATCAATTCAGAAGGGACCCCATCGCCGCGGCGGTATCGGCCATGCGGCAGGAAAAACCCCATTCATTGTCATACCACGCTAACACACGAACGCTGCGCCCGCCCACCACTTTCGTCTGATCGGGGGCAAAGATGCACGAATGCGTGGTGTGGTTGAAATCGATCGAGACCTTCTGCTCGGGATCGTAGCAGAGCACCGCGCGCATGTGCCCCAGGGCGGCCTCCTGCATGATGGCGTTGACCTCCTTCACGCTGGTCTCGCGCGCGGCCTCGAAGGTCAGATCCACGGCCGAGACATTGGGCGTGGGCACCCGCATCGCGGTGCCGTCGAGCTTGCCCGCAAGTTCGGGCAGCACCTCGCCCAAGGCCTTGGCGGCCCCGGTCGAGGTGGGGATCATCGCCATCGCGGCCGCCCGCGCGCGGTAGAGGTCGCTGTGCCGACGGTCGAGCGTCGGCTGGTCGCCGGTATTGCTGTGGATGGTTGTCATGATGCCCCGCTCGATCCCCAAGGCGTCGTTCA